>JAUWMW010000070.1 GCA_030612965.1 bacterium | reverse complement strand
TTCCCTGAGTTCGATGACAGCTACAAGGCCAAAATCATCAACCCGGGCAATATCCTGGAGAAGGAAACGTTCAACTTCTTCAACCTCACCATAGAAAACGAAGCCGGTGAGTCGAAGACCAAACGCATGCCGCTCAAGGCGTACTTGCAGGTGGTGGCGGCGTCCAATCTGAAACAGCGACTTCGTATGACCACGCTATACTATCACGCCGAGCTTCGTAACTGGGCGGTGGTCGGCACCGGCAATAAGGACGAGCATCAGCAAGGGTTCTTCGTCAAGTACGGCGACGGTGGCGCGGACCTGAAGCCTATTGCGCATCTCTACAAGATACAAGTTTTCCAGTTGGCCGAGTTCCTTGGCGTTCCCGATGAGATCATACAGCGGCAGCCGACCACCGATACTTATTCCGCCGAAGTCACTCAGGAGGAGTTCTTCTTCGGCCTGGACTTCTACAATATGGATATGCTTTGGTACGCGATGGAGCACGACGTTTCACCGGCCAAAGCGGCATCGGTGCTGGGTCTGTCCGAACAGCAGGTAGAGAAGGCGTACGCCAATATCAAGCGCAAGATTGTCGCCACCGAGTATCTGCGGATGAGTCCGCTGGAAATCGATTAGCAGGTTGTCGACAGTTACGAACCACCGATGGGCCGTCTTCCCCTACGGATTAAGTTTGTGCCATGTGTGGGATTGCTGGATACTTCAAACTGAATGATACGACTGATCTGCCCGACGGACAATTGATCGGACGCATGATCAAGAACCTGCACCACCGTGGTCCGGATGAGTTCGGCGCCTATCTTGACGATCGCTGTGTGCTTGGTCAGGCCCGTCTGTCGATCATCGATCTCTCCACCGGATCGCAGCCGTTGTGCAACGAGGACGGTTCGATATGGATCTCGTACAACGGTGAGATTTACAACTACATTGAACTTCGCGACGAACTGGAGAAGGCGGGACACAGGTTTCGCACGCGTTCGGACACGGAAGTGATCGTGCATGCCTACGAGCAATGGGGTCGTGAATGCCTGTCGCGCTTCAACGGCCAGTTTGCCTTCGCCATCTATGATAAGAAGCAGGGTTCTCTGTTCGTCGCGCGGGATCGGTTGGGTATCCGTCCGGTTTTCTACACCATGCACAATGGACGTTTCGTTTTTGCCTCTGAGATCAAATCGATTTTCTGCGACCTGTCGGTTCCTCGTCGCCTCGACCTCAAGGGGCTGGACGAGATTTTCACCTGGTGGACGACGGCGCCGCCGCGCACCGCTTTTGACCGGATCAACGAACTCGAGGCCGGATGCTATCTTGAAATCGAAGACGGGCAGGTAACCAACGGTCGTTGGTGGTCGATGGACTTCCCGACCGAGTTCGACCGTTCACGATCGATCGACTCCTGGGCCGAGGAGCTTCATGAACTGTTAGTAGATTCCGTCCGATTGCGGCTGCGAGCCGATGTGCCGGTAGGGGCGTATTTGTCCGGCGGCCTTGACTCATCGGCCACCACGGCGCTGATCAAACAGTTCACCGACACCCGCGTGGAGACATTTTCGATTGCCTTTCAAGATAAGGCATACGATGAGTCGGAGTTCCAGCGTGAGATGGCCGATCATCTCGGCACCAATCACCATCAGGTCAGTTGCTCCTATCAGGATATCGCCGAAAACTTTCCGCACGTTATCTGGCATGCCGAACGGCCGATTGTCAGAACCGCGCCCACCCCTCTCTACCTGTTGTCGGCGCTGGTACGGCGGAACGATTTCAAAGTAGTCCTGACCGGCGAAGGCGCCGACGAGATCTTCGGTGGCTACGATCTGTTCAAAGAGACATTAGTCCGAAAGTTCTGGTCACGTCGTCCCGATTCGAAGTGGCGACCCTTGTTGCTGAAAAAACTGTACCCGACATTGCCGCTGTCGCCGGGGCGAGCCCGCTTCTACCTGGAAACGTTCTACAAGAAGGGTCTGTCTCAGACCGACGAGTATTTTTTCTCGCACCTGCCCAGGATAAATACGACGGTGAAGCTGAAAGAGTATTTCACCGACGATGTAAAAGCGCAGATCGGCGATCACCCTTCGCTTGAGGTGTTCGGGCGTGACCTCCCTGACCAATTCAGCCGATGGCATCACCTGTTACGTGCCCAATACCTCGAGGCGCGGTCATTGCTGTCGGGATACCTGCTTTCTTCGCAGGGGGATCGAGTGTCGGCGGCCAACTCGGTCGAGGGGCGGTATCCGTTTCTGGATCATCGCGTGGTAGAACTTGGCTCCCGAATTCCACCATGGTACAAAATACGTGGCCTGAATGAAAAGGCGGTGCTGAAACGGGCCATGAAAGCCGAGTTGCCCAGCCGTATCGTTAATCGTGTCAAGCAGCCGTACATGGCGCCGGATTCCAACAGTTTTTTCTGTGACAACCGACCGACGTACATCGAGGAGTTACTCGCCGAGGAGTCGCTGAACCGGGCGGGACTGTTCAAGCCGTCCGCGGTGAGCAAGCTCAAAGTCAAGTGTGCACGGCTCTCCCATGCGCACCTGTCGTTCAAGGATAACATGTCGTTTATTGGGATCCTTTCCGCGCAACTGATAGTTCAACGTTTTGTTGATCAGTTTGAGCCGCCGTCGCCGCCGGTGTCCGACGAGTACTCGGTATGGCATGATGACCGACGGTCCGTTTAGACTATAGGCGCAGCGGGCGCAAGAGAAATGCTTGTCGCGATGAGGACTTTACTGTAACTTCGATCTGTCGATAACTTTAAGAAACCGGATTCTTTTCACTGAGAAACGATTTCATGACCGGGAGGTTCGATTGGACGTTCGAGCGCGACTCAGAGGTTTTATTGTCGACAATTTCATGATGGGTCAGGATACTACTGCGCTAATCGACTCCGGATCCCTGCTGGAATTGGGCATAATCGATTCAACCGGCGTTCTTGAGTTGGTCGGCTTTCTTGAAGAGACGTTTCAGATTACGGTCGAGGACGACGATCTCGTTCCCGATAATCTCGACTCCGTCGATAACCTGGTCAAATATATTCAGGGGAAAAGCAGTTCCTGAGTTGAGGGTGATGCCCAGGTCGGCACAGAGGATAAGCGTAACGGCGGCCCGGCTAAAGGCCGTCGTTTTGTTCTTGCCTCAATCCTGCCACCGGACTAGGTTTCTCCGTAGGGCGTTATTGAACGGCTCGATTGCCCTGGCCGCTTCTTTCGACGCCCGGCGAGTAGCGAGATGATTAGACAATTGCTCAAAAGATTCATGCTGATATGCGGCGTTGTTCTCTGCTCTCCGCTGATCCTGTTGACCTGGCTCGAAGCGCTCATCATGGGCCGACAGTACGAGCGAGTGTTCGGCGGCTGCAAGGAGATCGTGTCGCTGTGCCCGACCATTATCGGCCAGTATCTAAGGCTCGGCTTCTACTGGGCAACTTGCAGGCAGGTATCGCTGGATGCCTGTTTGATGCTTGGCAGTATGCTCTCGCATCGCGACGTGGTCCTGGGACCTGGGGTAGTGTTGGGGGTCTACACGATCATCGGCCGCGCCGAGATCGGACCGAACGTTTTGTTCGGCGCGCGGGTGTCGGTTATCTCGGGCAAGTACCAACACGGGCGGCCCGAAGAGCGTACCACCGAGCAGACGGCGACCGAACAGTACGACCTGATCACGATCGGCGGCAACAGTTGGATCGGTCAAGAGGCCGTTCTGATGGCCAATGTAGGCGAGAACTGTACAATTGCCGCCGGCGCGGTTCTTTACAAGGATGCCCCGGACAACAGCACTTTCATGGGCAATCCGGCGCGGAAAGTTAATCTGTAGGCGAACGAACAGGCGCTGGACAAAAAGGAGAGTAAGGACATGCGATATTTTTGGATTACTGTTATAGTCGGGTCGATACTGCTCAACATCGTAGCCGTGTGGGGCTTCTTTAATTACGTCAAGTACGGTGGCTCGCCGCTGGGGGATCTCAAGCGCAAGCTTACTGGTACGACTAAACAAACGGCTCCCACGATTCCCTATGCTCAGGCGAATGCCGACCTGCTGGCCGAAATCGAGGCAGGGGTGGCAGACCCCCGGCGTATTGTGTTCCTGGGCGCTTCGATCACGCAACGATGGGATTTCCGTAAGTACCTGCCGGAGCTTCCGATTGTCAACCGGGGCGTCGGCGGTCAGTTGGTCCCGGGTATCCTCACTCGCTACCACCGAGACGTGCTCGAGTTGAAACCGAAAGCGGTCATCATCAAATTCTGCTCCATCAATATCCGCCCTCAGATGCCGTTGAAGGTTCTGGAAGACGGTATGTCCATGATGACTCAGTTGGCTGAGGCGAATGATATTATACCAATCGTATCCACGATCATTCCAGCTGGAAAGCCCGAGGCGCGTATCGGCGATTACTCGGTGGCCGACAGTCTGGCCCAATTCAATGACTGGGTGCGCGCATTTGCGTCTGAAAAGAGCTACCACATGATCGACTTTGCCGCAGCCATTGCCGACGATGAAGGCCTATTGCCACGCGACTGCTCGGTGGATCCGGTACATTTGAACGAGAAGGGGTACCAGATCGTCTCCGACGCCGTCCGCCCGGTGCTTCAGAAGGTACTGGCTGCGGATCAGTAAGTCCCGCAGGTCGAGCGCCGAGCATCACCCTGAGTGAGGCACCTCACCCTGAGCGGAGTCGAAGGATAACGTATGGTAGCAGTTCCGTGGGCGGCAGACGTCCCCGTCTGGTGCGGCGGACCTCACCTTGAGCGGAGTCGAAGGGTGTCTCGATTTGTAGACATACTTGGCCCAGGAGATTGCCGCGCTTCCTACTACACGAGTGTCTTCGGTCGCTCGCAATGACGAGCAAAGGACCTACGATTCACTCTTGAGCTTCTTGCGATATTCTTTGTAACGTTCGAGGTACTCGCTCAGCCGCTGCTCGCGGCCTGCGGAGGTGGGGTGGTAGTATTCGGCGCCGGCCAACTCCGAAGGAAAATACTCCTGATCGGTAATACCGTCGTCGTAATTGTGGGCATACTGGTACCCATTACCGTATCCGATATCCTTCATCAGCGATGTCGGCGCATTGCGCAGTCCCAGCGGTACCGGTAGCGATCCTTTCTCAGTAGCATCCACCTGCGCCGCCTTGAATGCAGTGTAAACCGAGTTCGATTTCGGTGCACAGGCCATGTAAATGACGGCTTGAGCGATAGCCAGTTCACCCTCCGGTGAGCCAAGAAAATGATAGGAGTCGCGAGCGTTGAGCGTCAACGTCAACGCATACGGATCGGCCAGGCCGATATCCTCCGTGGCAAATCGCACCAACCTTCGGATGATGTACATTGGGTCTTCGCCGCCATCGAGCATGCGAGCCAGCCAGTACAGCGAGGCGTCGGGATCGCCGCCACGAATCGTCTTGTGCAGAGCAGAGATTAGGTTGTAATGTTCCTCACCGGCTTTGTCATACAAAGCCAGTCCCTTTTGATGCACCTGCTTGAGGTTTTCCAGCGTGATCTGCTTATCCGGACCGACAAAAGCCGCTGCAGCTTCCAACAGTGACAACCCCCGCCGAGCATCGCCATCGGCCGCCGCCGCCATAAAGTCGAGTCCTGTATCCTCTATGGATATGTTCAGAGAACCCAGTCCCCGCTCCGTGTCGGTAAGGGTACGTTCCAGAAGAACCCTTACATCGGCCGGACTGAGTCGTTCGAGAACGTAGACGCGCATCCGGGAAAGCAACGCCGAGTTCACTTCAAACGACGGATTCTCGGTAGTCGCGCCTATCAGCACGATGTCGCCGGTCTCAACATAGGGCAGGAACGCGTCCTGCTGGGCTTTGTTGAAGCGGTGGATTTCATCGATGAAAATGTAGGTGCGCCGCCCCGACAGTTCGAAGTAACTGCCGGCTTTGGATATGACCGCCTTGACTTCTTTGATGCCCGACGTCACTGCCGAGAACGGTACGAACTGTCCGCGGGTTGTCTTTGCGATCAACTTGGCCAGCGTGGTCTTGCCGGATCCGGGCGGCCCCCAGAGAATCAGCGATCCGACGCGGTCGTTCTCGATCGCCTGACGCAACGGTGTTCCCGATCCGAATATCTTGGTTTGTCCGACAAACTCATCGATTGTGCGCGGCCTCATGCGATCGGCCAGCGGCACGGCTTGGCGGCGTGAGTTTTCAGACGGAGGCGATTCGCTCTCAAAAAAATCCATGCCGCAATATATCAGTGTACGCGCCGCCGTTCAATCACAAATTGCACGCTCTTGTATACCTCCGTGACTTTGGCCGCTCGCACGTGATCCGGGCATTCGCGCTTGACAATCCGGCTGAGTAAAGTAGCTTGCCGATCTGGTATGGAGACATCGGTACTCACAAATTCGGAAGAGCAATCTCCGGAATCGGTTTTTGCACCCCTGGCCGACGGGCCCGGATCGGTCTGGCTGGATTCGTCGATGCACTTCTCAGATCGCGGACGCAGTTCATTCGTCGCTGAGGTTCCACAGATCGACGTCATGTTGGAGCATGACCGAGTTCATGTAAGAGCGCCCAACCGTCGCCTCCAAACGCTCCCCGGCGATCAGATATGGGGTCTGTTGTCACAGTTGTGGAACAGCCGGCAGTACTTCTCGGTGGGGTATATCAGCTATGAAGCGACCCTGCCGTTCCTGGGAGTGACCGGTCGTCACCAAGGGTCCGACATTCCATCGGTGCGGTTTCTGTTCTACGATACGGTGCGGAAGTTCGAACACTCCTGCGATGAAAACGCCCTCAGCCGGCCCGATCTGGACAGCCACTACGGGCACACGACGGAGGGCGAAGACTCCTTCGGCTCTGTCGATCGGGTTCGCGACTGGCACCACACCATTGAGCGGGAAGACTACCTTGATCGGGTCCGAACCATCAAAGAGCACATCCGCGAGGGGGATATCTACCAAGCCAACTTCACGACTCGCATCGATGTGAGCAGCGCCGAGCCTCCGTTCGAGGTGTATCGCAGATTGAGACGGCTTAACCCGGCGCCGTATAGCGCCTATATGAATTTCGGGGACTATCAGGTTTTGTCATCTTCGCCGGAGCGGATGTTCGCAAAACAAGGCCGGCGTCTCAGCACCAGTCCCATCAAAGGCACCATTGCTCGTGGCGGCGACCGATCCCAATCCGCACGAAACCGCCGACGCTTGCTCCAGTCGGAAAAGGACCGTGCGGAGTTGCTGATGATTGTCGATTTGGAACGCAATGATCTCGGTCGAATCGCCCGCTCCGGTTCAGTGTCGGTCGATCAACTGTTCAAGACAGAGACCTATTCGTCGGTGATCCATCTGGTAAGCGACATCTCAGCCGAGTTGGCCCCTGAGGTTTCGACAACCGACGTGATATCGGCCATGCTGCCGGGTGGTTCCATTACCGGCGCACCCAAGAAGCGGGCGGTGGAGATCATCAATGAACTGGAAGTCTGTCCGCGGTCGGTTTATACTGGCTGCATTGGATATGTTCACGAGGACGATGCCGACTTCAACATTGCGATTCGTACGCTGACCTGCGCAGACTCTGTCTACCGAATTCATGCCGGAGGCGGGATTGTCGCCGACAGCGATCCGGAGGCGGAGTATCGGGAGATGCTGTTGAAAGCCCGCAATCTGTTACGGGCTGTCGGTGTCCAAATGGAGTCGGCGGCGTGCTGAAGACAGTTACCACCATAAACGGACGTTTCGTCGACCGCCGGAATGCGCGCATCTCCGTCTTCGACAACTCGCTGCTCTATGCCGAGGGTTTGTTTGAGACGTTCCTGGCTATCAATGATCGCATCATCTTCATCGAAGAGCATCTCAAACGATTGTACCGTGGTGCGCGTGTGATCGGGCTGGAGATACCGGCGTCGCCGGAGAAACTGACCGCCTGGATGCGAAAGACTGTGCGCGCCCATCCCGACCGAATCACGAAACTTCGGCTGACCTTGACCAGCGGCGAAGCGGCTCGTTGGGTGGGACGGCAGGGGAGACCGCAGGTGATCCTGAGCGCCTCACCGCACACCATGCCCACCCAGCCCTACACTCTCCATGTGTCACGCTTCCGTGTCGACCACAAATCCGTTTTTCGGCGTATCAAAACTCTGTCGTATGCTATCCATGCCGCCGCGCTCAACCAGGCCAGGAAGGCAAACTGCGATGATGCGCTTATGCTTAACCAAAACAACCTGGTTGCCGAAGTCACCTCCGCCAACGTTTTCTGGGTGGAACGTGGACGCATCCACACGCCGCCCATCACGTCCGGCTGCCTCGAAGGTGTCACGCGCAAAACTGTTTTCAGAGAAGCGCGGAAGCTCGGCTACATCATTGCAGAAAGAAACTGCTCACTGGCGAGATTACTCAAGGCAGATGAGGTCTTCATATCAAGTTCGTTGAAGCTGGTTGTCGGCGTGTCGGTGATTAGGCAGGGTCGCAAGGGACATCGCCTCGCCACCGGGGACATCACCAGCCAATTCACAGAACACTTCTACCGACTGGTAGATTTGCGCTGAGGGATCGCACTTGCCGGACATTATCCCACCGGCATAAAGGCCGGGGTGTGTTCTTCCTCGGTAGATGTGGATATCTGCCGCACACCTGGCCTGCTCTCGTCAGAGTCGCCCACGGCCAGTTTTTTGTTTGACTACATTGTGAGGCAGCGTCTTCTTGCTCGTGAGTGATAAACCTGTTTTGACCAAAGGTAGTGCCATGAGCAAAGTCATCTTTTCCGTGATGTTCGCGTTAATGATATTGATCGCAGCGTCCGCTTCGGCTCAGGAGTTTGTCAATAGCGCGCAGACCAGTCTCTACGACGTGCCGCCGCGATGGTTGGTGGATATGCCGACGGCCGGGACGCTCCCCCGTGGTTATTACACCGTCGGGTTTCGCTTCTATCCCAACGGCGGCGCTCTGGCCCGCACCGATATCGGTCTGTCGCACCGGCTGATGGTGGGCATCTCCTACGGCGCCGAGGGTATCATCTCCAATCTGGAACCGAATTGGAATCCAAAGATTGAATTCAATGTCAAGTTTCGCGTCATCGATGAGATAGAGGTTTTCCCGGCGGTGACGGTCGGTTTCTGTTCGCAGGGATTGGGCGCTTGGAACTCAGATATGGATCGATATGCTTTTAAGTCGCGCGGGTTCTACGGTGTGGTCAGTCGCAGTTTCTACTTCTACAACTGGACTTCGGGGTGGCACGCCGGGATAAACTACTCGATGGAGAACGACATCGACGAGGAGACCGACGTTAACATCTTCGCCGGGTTCGACGCTACCTTCAAGTACAACCTGGCGCTTATGATCGAATACGACGCCGCGCTGAATGACAACAAGTCGAAACTGCCCGATGGGACCCCGAACGGGTTCGCGGGGCATGGTCGTGGGTATCTCAATAGCGCGATCAAGTGGCTGGTCACCGAGAACCTTGAAATTGAGTTTCTGATGAAGGACCTTTTCGTCAACCGCCGTGAGGCGGATACGTTCACCCGCGC
>JAUWMW010000217.1 GCA_030612965.1 bacterium | reverse complement strand
GCGTATGAAAGAGGAGCGACTGAGGAGAATCCAGGTTGTTACACCGACGATGCGGCCTTGATCGAGGCCGCAGGGTTCAAAGTGAAAGTGGTGGAACCGACCGGACCTAACCTGAAGGTTACTACGCAAACGGATCTCGATATCGTAAGGTCGTTACTCATGAGGGAGACCAACGGTGGCGATTAGAGTTGGTCACGGTTTCGACGTTCACCGTCTGGTGGCTGGGCGGCCTCTTGTCATCGGCGGGGTTGAGATTCCGTTTGAGAAGGGACTGGAAGGTCACAGTGATGCGGATGTTCTTGTGCACGCTATTATGGATGCGCTGTTGGGCGCGGCGGGTCTGGGCGATATCGGACAGCACTTCCCGCCGTCCGACGACAAGTACAAAGACGCCGATTCGCTTGATCTCTTGCGGGATGTGTGGCGTATGGTTCAGGCTGCGGGGTACCGGGTGGTCGTCAACATCGACGCCACTATTGTGGCGCAAAGACCGCGGTTCTCAGAGCATATTCCTGCCATGTGCGAGCGGATAGCAAAGGTGTTGGGGAGCGATACATCAAGAATCAACATCAAAGCAACGACCACCGAGCGCCTTGGATTCGTGGGGCGGGAGGAAGGCATCGCCGCCGAGGCAGTTTGTCTGATAGCCACCGATGAGTGAACACCCGGAACAGATCAATCAACTGCTCGACTACATTTTCGCGTACGGGTCAGTCTGGGTCTACCTGGCGATCTTCACTGCCTGTTTCGTAGAAAATATCTTCCCGCCCTTTCCGGGCGATTCTGTTATCGTTGCAGCCGGTGGGTTGGTTGCTCTCGGCCAACTGGACCTTGTCCTTACAGGAATAATCATCGTCGTTGGTGGAATGGCGTCGGTGATGTTATGGTACACTATGGGGCGTCGGTTCGGACGCTCATACTTCATTCGAAAAGACTTCAGGTACTTCTCTGTATCCGATGTCGAACGAATGGAAAAGCGCTTCCGAAAATGGGGGGCACTGGTTCTGGTCGCGTCACGTTTCATCGTGGGGATGCGGGTCGTGCTGGCCGTGGTCGCCGGAATCAGCCGGTATCCAGCCGGGCGGATGGTTCTGTTCTCAACACTTTCTTATCTGCTATTCGCCGGTTTGCTGTTTCTGGCGGCGCATAAACTTGTTGAGAATCTGTCCGCGGTCGAGTATTATTTTACAGCCTATAATCAGATCGCCTGGCCGCTATTGATCGGCTTGGTGTTGTTGTTAGTTGTCCAGAAGGTGCGAGCGCGACATAAGGATAACGGGTGATGAAAGTACTTGTGCTGGCCGGGGGCGATTCCAGTGAACGGGAAGTGTCGCTCACTTCCGGGAAGGCCGTGTTTGAAACCATTAGGCAGCTCGGACACACCGTTTACGCTATAGACCCGGCGACCGGGGCGTCGCTGTTGACGGCCGAGGGGAAGTTCATCACTGTTGACTCAGGCGAGAAATCGAATTTGCCCGACAAACAGAAGGCGTTGCCGCTTGCCTTCAGGATCAATAATGACCTAAAAGATATTGATGTCGCCTTCATTGCTTTGCACGGTGGCGACGGTGAGAACGGTTTGTGCCAGAGCCTTCTGGAACTGGCTGGGGTCAGGTACACCGGTTCGGCTATGGCCGCCTGCGCCATGTCTATGGACAAAGCCATCACCAAACGACTCTGCCGATCTGAGGGTATCCTGACGCCGCAATGGGAGATGTACCGCCTGGCCGATGGTGTGATCCCGGACAATCTGGCTGAGATTATTGCTCAGAGGTTCACCCTCCCGGTGGTTGTGAAGCCCAACGACAGCGGTTCGACAGTCGGTCTGACCAAGGTTGAACAGAGCGCGGAGATCAACGGTGCGCTGCAGTCTGCTCTGGAAGAATCCACCAACATCCTGGTTGAGCAGTTTATTCCGGGACGTGAACTCACGGTGGCGGTACTCGACGGTCGGTCGTTCCCCATAATCGAGATTGTTCCAGAGAGCGGCCTGTACGACTACAAAGCCAAGTACACCGACGGCAAATCGGAATACATATGTCCGGCCGTTATTCCCGCTTCCGTAGCTGACGCCGTACGTCGTGCAGCCGTGAAGCTGTTTGAGGTAATCGGTTGCGCCGGATTGGCCCGTGTTGATTTCATCCTGGATGAAGACGGTCGCTTCTACTGTCTGGAACTCAATAGTGTGCCCGGCATGACTGATCTGTCGCTGGCGCCAATGGCGGCAAAGGCGGACGGAATCGACTTTCCACAATTGATGCAGATGCTGCTGGAGTCGGCTCTGGACCGTCCGGCCAAATAACATGGACAAGCTTACCCCCAAAGCCGTCATCTTCGATATGGGTTCCACTCTGATCGACTACCCAGCTACTACCTGGGAAGAGGTGAGCGTCGACTGCATGGCCGAAGTCAGAAGGTTCCTGATTAGGCGCGGCCATGAGTTACCCGACGATGAGGGGTTCTACGCGGTTTACCAGGAACTCAGGGACGAGCATCGCAAGGTTGCGGCGCAGTCGCTGGTCGAGTGGACGGTGCCGCAGGTGGTGGCCAAGATGCTCGGAAGGTTTGACATTGATGCCGACGATTCGTTTGTAAGCGAACTCTTTGACGTGTTTTACGGACCGGTGCGACAGTATCTCTATGCCTACGAGGATGCCGCGGATGTCCTTTCGAGAATCAAGGATCGATATGGCACGGTCGGTCTGGTATCCAACACCGTATTTCCCGAGCGTACTCACCTTGACGAACTCAAGCGTTTTGGTCTTGAACCGTTGTTGTCGTTCAAGCTGTTCAGTTCCAGTTTTGGTCTGCGTAAGCCGCACCCCGATATCTTCCTCAAGGCGGCCAACCTGGCCGGTTTCGCACCCTCAGAATGCGTCTATATCGGCGATCGCTACGTGGAGGACATTGAGGGACCTAATGGTATCGGCATGGAAGCCGTGCTCAGATGGCAGGAAGGTCGCGACTATCCCGATCCCATGGCTTCCGATACACGAGTAGTTTCGTCACTATCTGAACTGGTAATACATTTCGACTTCTGACACCAGGAAGGCCATCGATGATAGGCCACTGTCTCTGTCTTGCAAGCGTGGGTGATCCGGCGGATTTTTCGATGGACATCCGGGCGTCGCTCACGTATAATTATCAATTCTGCACCGACCGAATTAGGTGCCGCAAACAAACTGACGAGGATTCACTATGGACCGCACTTTGGAACTGTTGAAGGAGCTTACTGAGGCCGATGGCGTCTCGGGGTACGAGCACGAGATTCGCAGGATAATGACGAGAGAATTGGAGGGGAACGTCGACGAGGTACTCCGTGATAAGATGGGGTCGGTGGTCGGGAGAAAACGAGGCAGCGACGACCGACCACGCATCATGGTGATAGGTCACATGGATGAGGTCGGCTTTATGGTCAAGGAGATCAAGGAATCCGGCTATATCAAATTCCTCCCTCTGGGCGGCTGGTGGCCACACGTAGCCCTGGGACAGCGTATGCGTATTCTGACCTCGAAAGGTCCGGTCCTGGGTGTGATAGGCTCGAAGCCACCGCATCTGCTGGAGGACTCAGAGCGCACCAAAGTACAGAAGATTAGTGATATGGTTCTGGATGTCGGCGTTCAGGATGGCTTCGATGTTCGCAAGAAACTCGGCATCAGGGAGGGGGACCCGATTGTCCCTGACAGCGAGTTTGCGGTTCTCGGTAATCGCAAGCAGTATCTAAGCAAAGCGTTCGACAACCGCATGGGTTGCGCGGTGGCGCTGGATGTGGTCCGCAAGTTTCAGCGGGCCAAACATCCCAACACGATCTTCGCCGGCGGCACGGTTCAGGAGGAAGTAGGTCTGCGTGGCGCTCACACTTTGGCCCATTTGGTTGACCCGGACGTCTGTTTCTGTGTCGACGTCGGTGTGGCCCAGGATCTGCCACCCGAGCCGTTCTCGAAACGCGAAAAGCTGGGCGGCGGTCCCACGATCCTGGTCTACGACGCTAGGATGATCCCCAACGTGGTTTTCAGGGATTTGGTGGTCAAGACGGCTGAGGAAAAGAAGATTCCATTCCATTTGTCAGTGATGGAGCGTGGCGCCGGCGACGGCGGTCCGGTTCATTTGTCGCGTCTGGGCGTGCCGACGATTTACCTTGGTGCGCCGGTGCGATACATACATGCTCATAATGGAATCATGAACCGCACCGATTATGATAATACGGTTAAGCTCATAGTCGAGGTTATCAAAAAGCTCGACAAGAAAACGGTCCAGTCATT
>JAUWMW010000181.1 GCA_030612965.1 bacterium | reverse complement strand
GAGGGTGTATAAACGTGACCCTCCTGGATTCACGGCGCGACAAGAAGCCGAGCAGGTTTTTCAGGCAAACCAGTTTATTGGCGACGGTGCCGGCCATCCTGCTGGTGTCGCCATTATTAGGTTTTTTCGGAGGCCGCTGGGCTGACGACAGGTTCGGAACAGAGCCGTACTTGATGATCGCAGGGATTGTGCTCGGATTTGGTGCGGCTGGAGTCGAAACTTACAATCTGGTCAGGAAGGCAACTAAGATTGAAGAAGAGGACAATGCCGAACAGTAACCTCGGACTTAATTTTTTGGCGCGCACGCTTCGCACGATCGGCGTCGTCCTGCTTGTCTTCCTGCCTTTCGGCGTTTACTATTTCGGTACCTATACCGCGCTGGCTGTTTTTTCGGGCGGGGTGTGGGGAATTGTCAACCTTATCTTTCTTTCTGCTGTGGTCCGTTCAGCGATCCGGCCCGAGGGCATAGAAACTGCTCGATTGGTTGTGGCCTTACTGGTGAAATTCCCCTTGTTGTATCTGGCCGGTTATGCGCTGTTGAAAGTGCCGCAATTCAGCCCTTTGAATCTGTTGATCGGGTTTTCGATTTGTCTGGCGGTCCTGGCGCTGAAGGCGTTGGGTCGAGCGCTCCTGGGGCTTGATAAAGGGCCGAACAAAAGTGATAATCTCGGTGAGGCGGTTCGATGATTCTCTATTACACCCATGTTCTGGCGTTGGCTGCCGCGAAACTCACGCCCTTCCTGATGATGATCGCTTCCGGTGGCGACAGTCACTCGGCGGAAGCAGGTGAGCACGACGGCGGTCATGAAGGTCCGCCGCATCTGCCGAATCTGGTCGGTTTGATAACCGGCGGTCACGGTTGGGCAAACGAGTGGGTGAATGTCATTTTTGCCTTTGCCATCGCGATTTTCTTTATTATTATCGCCACCCGCGTCTACGCCAAACGTCAGATGATCCCCGGACCGTTCCAGAATGTAATCGAAATGCTTGTCGAGGGGATGTACAACTTTCTGTACACGATTTTGGGCAAAGAAGCCAAGCGGTACACGCCGTATCTGGGCACTCTGTTTTTCTATATTTTACTGATGAATTTCATGGGAATTATCCCGTTCGGCCACTCGCCCTCGACCAGTATCAACATCACTGCATCGTTGGCCATCTGCACCTTTATTTACGCGCAGTACACGGGGGTGCGGCGGCTGGGCGTGGTCGGATATGCCGATCACCTGGCGGGACAACCTCGTGATGTTATTTCGTGGGTGCTGGTGCCGATCATGCTGCCGATGCACATCATCGGCGAGTTGGCCAAACCACTCAGTCTGGCTTTACGACTTTTCGGCAACATCACCGGCGAGGATGTTCTGGTAGCAGCCTTTGTGGGGTTGGGAGTTGCGGCGCTGGCCTTTACCGGATCGCCCATTGGGCTGCCGTTCAACGTGCCGTTCATTCTGTTGGGGTTGCTCCTGTCGACGATTCAGGCTTTGGTATTTACGTTGCTTTCGACCATTTACATTTTGATGATGCTTCCTCACGAGGAGGAGCATCACTGACAAACGAATAAGAGAAGAATGATAACAATAGTATAGCTTCAGCTATTCGGAGGAAATGATGGATTACCAGTCGATGTTATCGTTGGCGTTGCCGTTTGGCGTGGCTTTCGCCGCGATCGGTTCAGGTTACGGATTGGGTCGCGCCGTAGGTTCGGCGATGGAAGCAATCGGTCGCCAACCGGAAGCTGCCGGCAAGATTCAGACAGCCATGATTATCGGCGCCGCCCTGATCGAGGCTCTGACGATTTACGCTTTGGTGGTTTTCTTCATTCTCCAGGGAAAGATCGGCGGCTGAGTCTGCCCAACCGGTCTTACTGGACAGGACGAAAACACCTTATACATTAGGTAGAATAATGGATCTGCAGTGGCAGCAATTGCTGACACACCTGGTCGGCTTCGTAATAACCGTCTGGATTCTCAAGCGCTACGCCTGGGGGCCGTTGTTGGCCATCATGGAGGAGCGTCGCAACAAGATCAAGCAGGAATTCGACGATATCGAAGTTGAAAAGACCAAGGTGTCTGAGTTGACCACAGAGTATGAGGCAAAGCTGAAGGATATCGATACCGAACGCCGAGCCAAATTAGTCGAAGGGGTCAACGAGGGGAAGAATATCGCTGAAAAAATCAAGGCCGAGGCGCGTGACGATGCCACCCAGATAGGCATCAAGGCCAAAGATGAACTCGAACGCGATGTCGCCAAGGCCAAAGTTCAGCTCAAGGACGACATGGTTGCGATGACTATCACAGCGGCCGAGAAGATCATCAACGAGAAGCTTGATGATCCCAAGCATCGCGAGCTGATCGGCAATTTCATTGATAATGTGGAGAAAGCGTAAAGCAACGTGTTAGCTCAGGAAGTTGCCAAGAAATACGCTGGCGGTTTGTTCTTGTCGGTTAAGGAGCGCGGCTTGGTCGACCAGGCGCACGATCAGCTTAAGGATCTCAAGGATTTCCTGACCGATGATCCGACCCTGCTCAATTTTCTGATGGCGCCGCACGTGCTTGACGGACACAAGCTGGACTTGGTGCGCGACGTTTTCACCGACCGAATAGACCGGCTCCTTGTAGAGTTCCTGATCGTGTTGGTCGATAAGCATCGCATCGGTTACCTGCATGAGGTCATCGGTGAGTTCATTCGGCTGGTCAGGGCCGAGCGCGGTATCGCGCTGGTCACGGTGTTGACGGCCGTATCGCTGGCCGAAGGCGAGCGACAGAGGTTGATCGAAAAGCTCAAGGCACGCACCGGCATGACTATCGAGTTGGAAGAGAAGATCGATCCCGACATTATCGCCGGCATGATTATCATCCTGCACAACGAGATCATCGACGGTTCCGTCAGACGCGGACTGGATGTTCTCCAGGGCCAATTGGCCAAAGTGCGCGTGCATTGAGCGCGGCGATTTGTAAGATCGGTTATTGCGAAAGATATAGTTGAGTAGAATAGGAGTTCGATGATGGGTCTCAACCCGGAAGAAGTATCATCGGTTATCAAAAAAGAGTTGGAGAAGTACGAAACCAAGCTCGAAATGGAGTCGGTCGGCACCGTACTCCAGGTGGGTGATGGTATCGCGCGAATCTGGGGTCTCGAAGACGTCCAGATGTCCGAGCTGATCCAGTTCCCCGGCGACGTTATTGGTTTGGTGTTGAACCTCGAAGCGGACAATGTCGGTGCCGCGATTTTCGGGAGCGATACCCACATTCACGAAGGCGATACCGTAAGGCGCACCGGCAAAGTGGCCAGTGTCCCCGTCGGTGAAGCGCTGTTGGGGCGTGTCGTCAATCCGTTGGGTGAACCGCTCGATGGCAAGGGACCGATCGTAACCGATAAGTTTCGCCCCATTGAAGGACGCGCTCCCGGTGTCATCGAACGCCAGCCGGTGAAAGAACCGCTACAGACGGGACTTAAGGCGATCGACTCGATGATCCCGATTGGCCGCGGCCAGCGCGAGTTGATTATCGGCGACCGCCAGACCGGCAAGACGGCGCTGGCTATCGACACCATCATCAACCAGAAAAATACCGGTGTGAAGTGCATCTACGTCGCTATCGGCCAGAAGACCTCGACCGTGGCGCTGGTGGTGCAGATTCTGGAAAAGTACGGTGCCATGGGTTACACGACGGTGGTCACCGCCAGTGCTACCGATCCAGCGCCGCTTCAGTATATCGCTCCCTACGCCGGATGCGCTATGGGTGAGGAGTTCCTGTACAACGGCCAACATGCCCTGTGTATCTACGACGACCTCTCCAAGCAGGCACAGGCGTATCGCCAGTTGTCGCTCTTGCTGCGTCGCCCGCCGGGACGTGAAGCCTATCCGGGCGACATCTTCTACACCCACTCCCGTCTGTTGGAACGGGCGTCCAAGCTCCATGACGATCTCGGCGGCGGTTCGCTGACGGCGCTGCCGATCATTGAGACTCAGGCCGGTGACGTTGCGGCCTACATCCCAACCAACGTGATCTCGATTACCGACGGGCAGATTTTCCTTGAGGGAGAGCTGTTCTTTAGCGGTATTCGTCCCGCCATCAACGTCGGCATCTCGGTGTCACGAGTCGGCGGTAATGCTCAGGTAAAGATGATGCGACAGGTGGCCGGATCGTTGAAACTCGACCTCGCTCAGTACCGTGAGTTGGCTGCCTTCACGCAGTTCGGCTCCGATCTCGACGAGGCCACTCTCAAGCAGCTTAACCGTGGTGAAAAGATGGTCGAGTTGCTCAAGCAGGGGCAGTACGTGCCGGTGCCGGTAGCACGACAGGTCATGGTTATCTGGGCCGGGACTAACGGCTATCTCGATGACCTCGCAACCGAAAGTATCCTGCGCTTCGCCGATGAGTTGCTGGCTTTCTGTGAACAGAAGTATCCCGATATCGAACATACTTTGCACCAGGAGAAGAAGATCTCCGACGAACTGGGCGCCAAACTTAAGGCAGCCGTAGAGGAGTTCAAGCAGCAGTTCAAGGCGTAAGGGTTACGACCACCTGGCGAAATAAGGATCTCAGTAAGACGCACCTATGGCGACGCTTCGTGAAGTAAAAAAGAGAATCCGCACGGTAATCTCGACTCAACGGATTACCCGCGCGATGGAGATGGTGGCCGCGGCCAAACTGCGGCGCGCTCAGCAGCGAATTGAGCAGGCTCGTCCGTATGCTCAGAAGATGGACGAGATGCTCAGCCATCTGGCGGCCGCTTCCACCAGTGAGATCATCCATCCTTACTTTGAGCAACGGGAGATCAAGAAGCGCACGCTGGTGGTGGTCACTTCCGACCGCGGCTTCTGTGGGTCGTTCAACTCGAATATCATCAGGCGTACCGGACAATGGCTCGGCGAGAAGGACACTGTTGAGCAGGAATTCGTCACCATCGGCAAGAAGGGTAACGACTTCTTCAAACGACGCCCGACACCCATCACCCG
>JAUWMW010000104.1 GCA_030612965.1 bacterium | reverse complement strand
GGTCGCCTCCTGGTGCGAGCGACGACAGCGTACGCTATTGTCACGGGACTTGTTTTTCTTCTTTGCTTTAGGCATAACGATCCAATGTTGAGCGCCACATTATGCCTGCGATCCGAGTCATTATGATCTGGACAACCCGGCCGGGCGACGGCGCTGTTCGAGTTGCCGGGCCGATCTAAATCTCAACCAGTTCCGGCTCTTCAGTTGTGGAGCCTGCCGGCGAACTGATCTCGTCCATAATCATGTGCTTGACCTTGTAATCGGAATTGACCAGGATCAGTTGTTTAGCATACCCGTTGTCGCTGTTGACCAGAATGGGACCTTGCAGATTCGCGGACATTTGCCTGGGGTCATCAGGTACCGTCACCACCACGTAGGTTTCGACTGCCTCCAGATTGGTGACCTCCAACTCTGCGATCTCCTTCGGATTGACCTCGATGCGGTAATCCTTCTGCATTATCGCCGGATTCAGCACGATGAAGGCTGTCGCCGAGTCCTCGATCGAGTGCAACCAGAGAAACGGCGCCATCTCCTCACGCTCAATCAGACAGAATCTGCTCAAGTGCTCGAAACCGAGAATGGGGCGTTTCATGGTGATCACTTTGTCGTCGGGAATCTCCAACCGACCAAACCTGATACTGTCGATAATCATATATCCTATCCTTGGTGGCGGCTTACTTCAGGAAGTGCAACAGGCTCGGCTGAATGATCTTGGCCGCAGCCATCAGCGAGGCCTGGTAATTGTTCTCCAGAGTAGCCAGATCCGTTATTAGCTTACTTATGTCGGCATCTTCGACGTTGGACAAAAGATTGGTATAGCCCAACTCCGAATCCCGAAGGCGCGCGGCGGTCATCTCCAGCCGCATGGCCCGTGCGCCCGTCTTGGCTCGAGCGTTCAATAGGTGGCTGATCGAGAAATCCAAATTGTCCAGAAGATCTCCCACTCCTTCACGGTCATTATCATGCAGAGCATTGGACAATACCATGAGGGTTCCTATCACATCTCCCGAGCCGTAGATACCCATCTCCTTGGTCAGACGACTATCTGAGACATCCTCGATAATCAGCGACCGGGTTGGATCGTCGTTGGTGATTTGTATGCCACGCCCGTCGCCGTTGATGGAGGCAGTGATATCCAAACCGGAGTTGTTGATTCTGTCCAGGAGATCCTGCACTGTCACCAGACCCGGATCGGATAGATCCAATGTGCGTGTGGCGTCGCCCTGATGAATGACAATCTCACCCCACGAGAAACCGTTGCCGCTGTTGAGGTCACTCAGGTTAGTCGTAGCCACCAACTGCGGATCAAGGTCATCGCCGGTGAAATCGGCAAAGAATTCCCCCAGCACGCCCAGATCGGCTGCGGTGGTACCACTCGTCTCAGCGATTTCAAAACTGACCGTAGGCATCAAATCGCTGCCGGTGAGAACCGGATCGATAGCTCCCTGAATACCCAGATCGGCCGCCGTGTTTTCGTTGGTGTCGAATTCCGAGATGGTGAGGTTCAATGGGACGCCGTTAGCGTCCGTTATTTCAAGTCCGGTGTTGGTGGCATTCAAACCGATTGACACGTTGGCCATCTGCGGTGGCGCCGCGGCTGCCATGGCAGCGTTGAATTTCGCAATTACGTCGGCTATCGTTGCCGATCCTGATAGATCTACTTCGACATTAATGCCACCCCCGTCGGATACCATTATCTTGCCCGGTTCCACGTCCACACCGGCGCCGCTGTTGAGAACGGCCAGCGACGTTATATTGCTGATCTGGCCGGAGGCGGTGGTGTCGAACATGATGTTGTTGCCCTGGCCCATCGTGGCTACCACGTCGGTGATGCCGTCGGCCGTCAACTGAGCATTGATGGTATTGATTACATCATCCACTGTAACAGCGGCACTGAGATCAATGGTAGAAGTGATACCCAGGTTGCGATCGCTGAGAGTTATCGTCCCGGGGGTAGCCCCCTGTGTCAAGTCGACACCGTTGCCGTTTTGCAGGGCACTGAGCAGGGTGGTTCCGGAGACACCGGCATTCAGGTCGGCATCTGCGCCCAGGACCATCAACTCCTTGAGGAAAACATCAGCGCCAATCAGATTAACCTGCAAGCGCGACGATGATTCGATCTCAAACTCGATTCGCCCGAAATCACCACGGTAGACAGCTCCGTTGGCAGTTGCGGTGAGAGCGTCACTCTTGGTCTTATACCCGGCAAAAATGCTCTTGCTCCCCAGATCGCTGTTGGCGATCTGAAAAAAGCGATCGATGATATCGTCGATCTCGATGGCCACCGCCTCTCGTTCATCGGCCGTGTAAGTGTCGTTGGCCATGGAGACGGCGCGTTCTTTGGCCGTAGACAGCATGTCGCCAAGGTCGGAGAAGACGCTGTCGTAGTTGCCCTGCCAGTTCGTGGCGGCATCGATGTTCGACCGATACTGAGCGATCCCGGCCAGCTCTTTACGGTAGTCCAGATCCCTCAGCGTTCCTAGTGGATCGTCGGACGGTTTATTGATTCGGCGACCGGTCGACATCTGGGTCTGCATCTCGAAAAATCGACGCAACGAGCGTTGCATGTTGAACACCACTCGGTCGGCCATCATACTGCTGGATACGCGCATAGCTTAGTCTCTCATCATTAACATCAGCGATCATTGGGCGGACTTGAACCGTCCGACTTGCGCGGTCGACGGCGCGGTCGATGGTCCGATTTGTAGTCGATCCTGGGCGGCTTGGTTTCGCCTGACTCCTTGCCGCTGATTTTCCCTCTGATTGCGTTCATCATACCGAGCAAATCGTTCTTGATCGATTTGGAGGCCCGTCGGTTTTCCGCTTGAATCCTGACATAGACTTCCTCGCGATGGACAATCACTTCCGACGGCGCATCGATACCAAGCCTCACCTGGCGTCCGTGTATCCCCAGAACCGAGACTTTGATATCGTCGCCGATAGTGATCGATTCACCTAACTTCCTTGTTAGTATTAACACTCAACCCTCCGTGGCATTACCGTTCCTCGTCAACGGCATCCTGGTTAACGTCCGACGATACCCATACCGTGAATGACCGTGTCCAGCGCCTGGTCGACGGCTGTGATCACTCGCGCTGCAGCGTCGTACGCGTGTTGAAACTTCACCAAGTTGGCCATTTCCTCGTCGAGCGACACCCCCTCTACGGACTGTCGCGCGTTGTTGATCTGATGGCCAAGCAGTTCATAGTTGTCCGTAAACGACTGCGCCTCGCGCGTCTCAACACCCAGCGTCCCTACCAGGCTGTTGTAGAAGTCGTTCATGGTTATCGAATTGTCCTTCATTATTAGCTGGTTTCTGAGCCCATAAAGAGCCAGTGCAATAGTATTGTCACCGACGGAATCCTGTAGAGAGGCGGCGGCGATTTTGTCCGTGTCGTTCAGTACCACGTCGCTGATTTGTATAGTAGCCGCGGTCGTAAAGCGACTGTCGAAAAAGTTGATACCCGTCGAATTGTCCAGGCCGTATCCGGAACGATGAAGAGAGTTGACCTCCTCCACCAGCGTTCGCGCGATCTGATCCAGCTTTTCGAGATAGTCCGGAATAATGACGTCGCGTGACTCCAGGAGCCCTTTTATCTGACCGTTCAGGTTCTTGAAAGATATACTAGTACCGGCCCAGACCAACTCGTGTTTGACGGTACCCTTGTCATTGATAACCTCAGTATCTATGGCCAGCACCTTGTCGCCGTCGACCAATGCCATCGCACCGATATAGACTATCATAGCACCATCGTCGTTTTTCGACGTGTTGACATCAATGATCCCGGACAACTGATCGATCAGGACGTCACGGTAATCGCGCAGATCATTGGCCTGAACACTGCCGAGTTCACCGCGCTTGATATCGTGATTGAGGCGGCCGATTTCCTTCGCCAGCCGATTAACTTCGGTGGTCAGGTTGACCAGATCGCGATCTACCGAATCCTGAAGCGCAGTCAGTTGTCGCGCCATCTCATGCAGACCATTTACCAGCAAATTGGTTTGTTCCAGAACCGCCTCGCGGTAGCTGGAGTTCTCGGGTTCGGTCGACAACTCCGACCAGCCGCCCCAAAAGTCGTTCAGCAGAGTGCCCATGGTGGCGTCTCCCGGCTCGTTAAACAGGGCTTCCACCTGGTCGAAAGTCTTGGAACTATAGGCCCACTGCCCCAGCGACTTGTTGTTCTGCCTAAACTGATTACCCAGGAACAGGTCCCGCATGTGACGCACATCGGTGGCCTTGATTCCGGTCCCCAGAATACCATAGGTCTGAACATCCGGCGGTGTCGATGTTACCGTGACCCGTTGTCGGCGGTAACCGGCCGTGTTGACGTTGGCGATATTATGGCCGACCGTCTGCATAGACATCTGGTGTGTCAAGAGAGCACGTTTGCCCAGTTCAAGAGCCTGAAAAAGTCCCGGCATCACACTCTCCTGTCCAGCGCCACATTATATGACGGCTGGTCGGCGCCGCCGGCGGCGCTATAGGTCGACTCTGGACTACTCATTTTCGAAAGCATCTCCATCATCTTGGAGATATATTCACGTGATTTATTGAGCAGCATCGCATTCTGGTTGCGAGTCTTCGCTATCTTGTCGTTGAGGGTCGTGATCAGATCGCGCAGTTGGACCAACTGGGTGGCCTGAGTATCGTCAACGATCTTCAGCAAACGGGTCACATTGAGATCCCCCTCGACGCGGTTTTCCCTCTTGATTTGACGCACCATTTCTTCACGCTGCTGATTGAGCTTCCGGCTCTCGAGCAGTTTCTCTCTTAGTTGGACAGTGACTTCGCTTAAACCATCGGCATCATTCGAAACCAGCATCCGCTGCTGTTCTTCAAACAATGCGAGAAAGGATTCGAAGAGGGAGGCTTCCCTGCCAATAATTTGAATCAACCGGTCAATCATATCCCATGGCTCACGGTTTCTGTGTAGCTTTTATATCGACACTTCGGTTTTTCACTTTAGTACCGTGTGGCGTGGTTCGGTCACGCGCCGCCTCCAGAGTGTCGAGAACTTTGTCCACATAGGACCGGGTCTCCTCAAACGGCGGCACCCCTTTGTATTTGATTACGTTGCCTGGCCCCGCATTGTATGCGGCAAGACCAAGACGCACATCACCGAAACGATCAATCAGATCCTTCAGATAACGGCTGCCGGCGGTTATGTTCTCTTTCGCATCGAAAACACGTTTGACGCCATAATCTGCCGCGGTAGAATCAACCAATTGCATCAGCCCTTTGGCGCCGGCCGACGATACTGCTTTGCGATTACCGTTGGATTCCGCCTTGATTACCGATGCGATCAGGGCGGGATCAAGCGATGTGGCCTCGGCTGCCCGCTGGATATGACGATTGTATTGCCGCATGATCTCATCGACACCTCTCGCCCGTTGCCTGGGAATTGTCAGTTGGGATGGCTTCGTGGTCACTTCTCGAAACTCCCGTTGCGGAAGGTCGAACGTCTGCGAAGGCTCCTTCAGTCCCTTGATCTGGACAGATGCCTTGTTCTGATCGAAACCGGCGTCGACTAACTTCTCCATCGCTTTGTAAAGCATGTCACCGACCGACTGGTTGCGCCCCAGCGACATCATTCGAGCCAACTCGGTGTCGAAGATGTCGTTAAAGATATCCTTACTGTTTCCGGTCGAAAGAAGCGATTGCCCCGCCTCGTCGTTCTTCGGGATAGTCTTTCGCATCGTTTTCAGCATATAGTAGTTGAAGAACGACTCGAATTCCTGCGTCGCTTTTCGCAGACGCGCCTTTTCGGCTTCCACACTGGTCCCTCTCCCCCCTTTGAGATGTTCCAGGCGGGAGGGCGGAAACGACGCCAGCGCGGCTTTGGAGCCAATAGCAGTCATTACAAAATCACGAGTTCGGCGCGCAAGGCTCCGGCCTGTTTGAGCGCCTGAAAGATGGAGATGATATCTCGCGGCGTGGCGCCGATCTTATTGAGTGCCCTGGCTACCTGCGACAGGTACACGGCGCCCTTCATGTGGATCACCCGTGCGCGCTCGTCAGTCACGGCCATGCGCGTTTGCTGCGTGACAATCGTCTCACCACTGCTGAAAGGATCGGGCTGCGAGATCAACGGCGTAGATTCAATATTGACGGTGATGGTGCCGTGGGCAATGGCTACCGGCTCGATAGTGACATGCCGCCCGGCTACGATAGTGCCGGTTTTCTCATTGATCACGACGCGGGCGGTGTTGTCCGGAACAACCTGAAGCAGACCGATGTCGGACATGAACCGGGCCCGTAGCTCCGGGTAGGACAATGAGTCCGGCACCGTTACCCTGACCCGACCGGCGTCGGTGGCGAAGGAGGTCAGGCCGTACTTGATGTTGATCCGCTCGGCAATCCGGCTGGAGGTGGTGAAATCGGGGTTATGCAGCGACAGATAGAATTCCCGCCGCAACTCCGGTTTGGTCTCTACCCCCTTGGTGATTTTGCCGCCGCCGGGCACGCGGCCGACGAGAGTATAGTTGTTCACAATCTTGTTACCATCGTCCACCTGGACGTTGAAGCCGCCGATAGATACCGGCCCCTGAGCCATGGCGTACATGGTTCCGTCGGCGCCGGCCAGCGGTGTGAGAATCAGCGTCCCCCCCTGTAACGACGAGGCGTCACCCACCGACGAGACAGTCACGTCGAAGTAAGTCCCCTCCGTCTGATGTCCCGAGATGCGACCGGTGACCATCACGGCTGCTACGTTCTTCACCTTCACTTTCCTGGCGTCGACAGTGAGACCCATCCGCTCCATCATGTTCGTAAGCGATCTCACCGTAAACTGGGTACCGGTTCCGTCGCCGGTGCCGTCCAGACCGATGATCAGTCCGTAACCGACCAGATCAACTTCCTGGGTGTTCTGAAGGGCGGTGATGTCTTTGATGCGAACCTTGGCGCCGTCGGCCGACTGCCACAGAGTCAAAATCAGGGCCAGCACGATCATCAACCCGGTCGGGGTGGTCAATCTTGTATACAGCATCGTCAACATGGCTTCCTCCTAGAAAATCCAGTTGATGAAGCGAGTGATGAACCCCGGACGGGCGGCGGTGTTGGCCGAACCCTTGCCGGAATAGTGAATCTCCGCATCGGCAATGAGGTGCGAGAGGATCACATTATCGGCTGTGATATCTTTGGTCCGAACTGCGCCGGTCAGAGTGAACACTTCACGGTCGCCGGAGATGCCGACAGTGCGAGTGCCCTCGATCAACAGATCACCGTTCGGTTTAACGGCCACCACCGTCACCGACATCTTGGCGCGAAGGCTGCCGTTGCGTAAGTTCTCCCCCTTGCCGTCATGGCTGTTCTTGGCATCGACATCGACACCGAACAAGGGAATAAAATCCAGGGGCCCTGTGCCCGGACCGCCCTTAGTGGAGAACTTGGTACTCTTTTCGGTCTTGGTTTCCACCTGCTGCGAGGCGCGGCTCTGCTCATAAATGTGCACGGTGAGGATGTCACCTACCTGATGCGCCTTGATGTCGGTGAACAACGACTGATGACGACCATAGCCTTCGGCCCGCACTTTCAGAGCAAACGGCAGTAGCAACAGAGCGGCAAGGATCAACAGAACTTTCCGATAGTTCATTATGCATCTCTCCATGATCACGCCCGCTTACGGATCGACTGCGACCGCCGTCGCATCGACAATACGGGCCAGAATAATCTTGCCTGAGGACTTGTTCTTAACTTTGATATATTCGCCGGCCAGACCGGATTGCAACGCCTTCCCCTCGGTGCTGATGCGACACAGGCCGTCGATATAGACGATAGCGACATCACGTCCAAACTCCACATCCGGGGTAGGTTCCAGATCACGAGCGGTCAGGATATTGCCACGTTTGAGATTCCGTTTTGCACGATTCCCTACCAGTTCGGACGGTTCGATAAGCGGCCGTTCGTGCAAAGCCGTGACTTCCATCCGTTGCGGCGTGAGTTGTTCGA
>JAUWMW010000009.1 GCA_030612965.1 bacterium | reverse complement strand
AATAGTACCGTGATTCAAACCGGCCGCGACCACCCACAACTCGAAATCTTGTGCCGTAGTATACCAGGTCTCGCTGGCGGCGTCGTATTCCCCACCTGGGATATACAATTGCAGCGATGGAACCGCAAAGGCAGAGGTGGCGGCAACTATCGAAGCGAAAAATATCAGAACAGGTGTTTTCATCAACAATCTCCACATGTTATAACAAGCCACTTCTATGGCAAGCAATGTACGTGCCAACCTAACCTCCGGAGCCAGACAAAATGACGCCACAACATATTGTTATTCAGGCGGTTACAGCGAGCCTCCTGGCCTTCACTGCCGCTGGAGCAGGCACCTCCTCGGAATATGCAGAACTCTTCATATTCGCCGCAATTGCGATCCGAGAAGCTGCCCCATGCTGTCTTGGCTGTTGCGGCTGGGATTCGCGACTGAGTTCCGTGATTCTATCGATAGCATAGCGATAGTTTTTCTGCTCCCGGCACGCAATACCACTGACGGCACTTGTCAGTGGTATCTTTTATTTTAATCTCAGACGAAATGTGATATATTTGGCTGTTACCGCATTGTTCATTGCGAAGATGGCAAATAGGAGAATCATGATAAAGAAAGGACCCGGAAAAATGGCTGCAACCAGCACTGTGGGCGACCGGACGAAAGCGCTTGAGGCGGCCCTGACCCAGATTGAGCGGTCGTTCGGTAAAGGCTCGATTATGCGATTGGGGGATAACACCGTCCTTGAGGTAGAGGTGATACCGACCGGCTCGTTGGGGCTGGATCACGCCTTGGGTGTCTGTGGGATTCCGCGCGGGCGGGTCACTGAGATTTACGGTCCCGAATCCTCGGGCAAGACCACCCTGGCGCTGCATATTATCGCCGAGGCGCAAAAATGCGGTGGTGAGGCGGCGTTTATCGACGCCGAGCACGCCCTGGACGCCACCTACGCCCGGGCGCTTGGGGTCAACATCGATAACCTGTTGGTCTCACAACCTGACACCGGCGAGCAGGCCCTGGACATCACCGAGACGTTGGTGCGCTCCAGCGCCGTGGATATCATCGTCATCGACTCGGTGGCGGCCTTGACGCCGCGTGCCGAGATCGAGGGCGAAATGGGCGACGCCCACATGGGTCTTCAGGCGCGACTGATGTCGCAGGCGCTGCGCAAACTGACCGCGATTATCTCCAAGAGCAAAACCGCTGTCGTGTTTATCAACCAGATTCGGATGAGGATCGGCGTGATGTTTGGCAACCCCGAGACCACCACCGGCGGCAACGCACTGAAATTCTACTCCACCGTGCGGCTGGACATCCGCAGAATCGCCACCATCAAGGACGGTCAGGAGGTGATCGGTTCACGCACTCGGGTGCGGGTGGTGAAGAACAAAGTCGCTCCGCCGTTTCGTGATGCGGAGTTCGATATCATCTACGGCAAGGGTATCTCGCGGGCGGGGGAACTGTTGGACTTTGCCGTTAACAATGGCATCATCGACAAGTCCGGCTCATGGTTCAGCTACGCCTCCGAGCGTTTGGGACAGGGTCGCGAGAACGCCAAACAATTCATCTCCGAGCACGATGACATCGGTGCTGAAATCCTGTCGAAGGTCAAAGAAGCCCTCGGCTGGAAACTGATCGAACCGGATGTGGAGCCGGCGGCTGCGAAGACTGAGGAAGAGAAGTAGCTAAACTCGGATAGAGCTGGTTCCGTGGTCGGCGTACGTCCTTGTGCGCCGACCCTCTATCGTCCGGGTGGCCGCCTCAAACCTTGTTTGGGGCGGGCACGTGTCGTAAATGTTGAGTCACTAATAAGGAGGAACTTGTGTACTTCTTAGAGCAGCTAGCGACGGAATGGTACCAGTATCAGGGGTACTTTGTCCGTACAAATATCAAGTTCGGAAAACGTTCCAAGGGCGGTTACACTGGAGAGATGGATGTAGTCGCCTTCCGCCCTGATAACACTGAATTGATACACATTGAGGCATCGACCGATTCGTATAAATGGTCTAAGCGTGTCAAGAGGTTTAGAAAGAAGTTCCAAGACGCTCGGAGGTACTATGCACAAGAGTTTCCGTTTCTAAAGAACTCTAACATTTCTGCCAAGAGGGTCGCACTTGTCAGCTTTCATAGACCTCGCGAGGCCATAAGGTTTGGTTTGGGCATTGAGTTGATCATCATACCTGACTTTATATCCCGCATATCTAAACAGCTTCGTTCCATGCATCCGATGAGAGCGGCGGTGCCCGAAACATACCCGATCCTCCGCGCCATACAGTTTGCATCGTGGTACGGCGTTGGAAATAGTAAAGAAAGGAAGTAACCACCGCCTTGTAAACGGGCGCGCGAAGCGCAAAGAGTGATTTATCACCCCTTGCGTTCGGAGATGTAGACGCCCAGGGTGATAAGGATGGCGCCGAGGATTATCCAGAGCGTGATCGCTTCGTTGATAAGTGCCCATGCTGCGACCATCGTGAACAATGGTTCGATGTACAAATATGCCCCGACTTCCGCCGCCGTGTAGCGCGACAATCCCTCCGCCCACAACCAGAACGACACCGCCAAACAAAACACGCCGAGAAAAACCAGGCTCAATGTCGTGATCGGCTGCATCGCCAGATAGATACCCGCGCCACTCGTGGCCAACGTGTACGGGATAAACACCACTCCCGCCACGCCGGTCATCCAAAAAGTTGCGACTAACGGATGCACCTTGCGCGTGATGTCGCGCGTGGCCACGGTATAGAACGCCCACGTCACGCACGACCCCAGCACGATCACATCCCCGCGTGAGTTGATCCAGGCCAGGTTCGACAGACTTCCGTTGGCCGTCAACAGCACCACTCCGAACGCAGCAACCCCAAAGCCTATCCAATGATGCAGGCTGAATACTTCTTTCAGATAGATCCAGGCCAGCGCTGCGACGAATATCGGCGCGGTGGTCAGAATCCAGGCGGTGTTGGTGGCCGCGGTCTCTTTCATGCCGGTGGCCATCACCCAGAAATGCAGAAACACCAAAAAGGCCGCGACAAATAGATGACCTTTTTTCTCAACCGGCCAAACGGTCAAACCCTTCAGCCTGATAATCAAATAGAGCACGGGTGTGGCCAGCAGGAACCGTGCGGAAATCATCTCGCCCGGCTCCAGTTCGCGCAGCACAACTTTGATGGCGATGTACGAGATACCCCAGAAGAGTACGGGCAACAACAGGAACAACGACGACCATCTCATGACGGACGACAATAAAGGCAGGTTACACCGCAAAGACAAGGTTGAGGTTCGGTTTGGAGGATTCCAAGCGGACCTGGAAGCTCTGTGTTCGCTGTGATGGAATGATGGTCCATGAAACAAGTTTGCCGGCGGAATACGACAATTCGCATAGTTACTCAAAGGGTCGGTTTCAGCAGTTTATAGCTTCATGATGCTCTCATGGCGGACGGGATTGATTGTGTGGTCACGCCGCCGAACAAGGGGAGTGAGAAGAAAGCGATTGTGGCGATGGCTCGCAAACTGGCGGTAAGGATGCGGGCGATAGAATTAACCGAACGGCGCTATTGTATTGCTGTCATCGAATAAACGAGCCTTAGGAGCAGAGCTTGGATTGAGCATTCAGAAAATGTCTTCACGAGAATAACTCGGAAGAAGGCGTATCACGCGAGGCTGTCTGTGCTTTAAGCACGTTTTATGAGTATGTTGACGCCATTTCCAACTTTCCGAATGGGTAACATGTGGAAGAACCACGAATAGCAGATTGTAAAGACATTTATTGGAACTCCTATCCGAAACTCTACAAAACGAAAATTATGAAGAAGGACTGCCTCATACAAAACCACCCTTGACTTTTATCATAGCGGACAGCCTCCCTGCGGTGGCTTTCCAAGCGAACATACACACCGTTACAAAAGCGGAGAGGCAGGGATTCGAACCCTGGATAGAGCCGTTAGCCCTATAACGGATTAGCAATCCGCCGCCTTCAGCCTCTCGGCCACCTCTCCGATCGGTCGGTATCACAACCGAGCCAATATATCGGTCGAGCGCCAAGTTTTCAAGTCTTATTTGGTTGGTTAGCTATGTCGCTGAGGCGACTATTGCTTCTTGTGTTTTTCGATGACGATTCGCTGACCGTCCTGGCTCAGCACGACAGCCTTCATCTCTTCGTCGACTTCTTTGACCAGAATTCCGACGTGGGCCTTGACGCCCGGATACATCACTTCGGTAGCGATGATCTTTGAGTCGCGCAGCTTCTTCAAGCGCTCTTCAACCTCGGCCTTCTTTTTCTCCAATGTTTCCAGAGCCTCGGGAACAGAGTTCTTAAACTCCTCGAGTTTTTCAAGGCCTGCCTGCTGTTGTTTATTGAGCTTACCGGCCATCTGAAGCTTGTAGAGTTGAACAAGATTTTCTTTGACACGCTCCTCATCGGCCTTGAGACGGCTGATCTCGTGCCGTGCCTCATGGTATTGACGCATAGCCTCAGCATCGAAGGCAACGGTCAGGGAAGTAACCGTACCAGCTTCTGAACCTATGACGGCGGCTTCGATTTTCTTGCCGGCATTGATCTCGCCGCCGACGATCTTGCCTTTGCGGCCTTTGACAATGACGTTTTCCTTGGCTGTGACCTGGCAGTTCAGCAATTCGCCTCCGACTGTGACGGTACCCCCGGCGGATATCTTCTGACCGGCTGCATACTTGACAGTGATATCACCGTCGGCGTGCATCTCGCCCGCACCGGCGCCGTTGAATCCTCCTCGCACCAGAATATTGCCCTGGACCTTTATCTTGGCGTCCTCTACGTTGCCACTGACTTCAAGATTCCCGCCGACATTGACGGTGAAGCCGGTACAGATCTTGCCGCTGACCCGCAGAGAACCTACCGCATCGATATTACCGACATTGAAATCGACATCGTTTACCGTCATGACGTCTTTGACAGATACTCGACCGCGGGCATATACGATGGCGCCGTCGGTAGTGGACGTAAGTTCCAGGCCGTCCTCGGATACACGCGTGTTTTCCCCATTGTTGAACGGGATGTTCCGGCCACGGGGCGCCACAATCTCCCGGCCGTCGACACCTTTGCCGCTGACGCCGTCGGTCGGAGGAGTCATACGCACCAGAACACCATCTTTATTGATGTTCTGGATGTATTTCATGTCACGGTAGTCGATACGGCCGTCCTCGCCCTCCTGGGGCTGGAACCGGTTTTCAGTCTGGAAGCAGTATTCGAATTCGGAGTCCGTACCTTTGACCGGAGGTTGGCCCAGGGCCACTTCTATAGGCTTTTCGTATTCCATTTGCGACACACTGTAGTCCACTATGGCCTCATCAATACCATAGGTGACACTGGCCTGGCTGAGGGCCTCCATGACTTCCTCGACCGATATTTCCGGTTCACCCTCCTCCGGTTTCTTGATGACGATAAGCGCCTTCATGTAGTCCTTGGATACCGTCACTCGGATTCTGCGGCGAGTGGTAGTGTCGGTCGTCTTTGCTTCGCCGGTGCTCATAATATTCCTATGAGAGTTCCTCAACCGTCGTCTGGCCGGCTGAAAGGATCCGCCAGTAGGCACGTTCGACTACCAGGGATATCTCATAGCTCTTGAATGGTTTGGTTATATACTCGTCCGCGCCCAGCAGGAGGGCGTCCTTGACAGAGTAGGTATCTCCGTATGCAGTCATGATAATCACTCCCACGCCGGGATATACCTTCTTAATGCGCTTCAACAATTCGAGACCGCCCATCTTCGGCATTTTCATGTCAGATATGACGATATCGAATTTCCGTTCGCTCAAATGCTCCAGAGCTTCGACACCGTTACTGGCGGTGTACATCTGGTATCCCTCGCGCGCCAGGATCTTTTCCAGTAGACCGCGCATAGTTGATTCATCGTCAACTATCAGAATCGAGATCGAACTTTTCATCCTATAGCTCTCTTTACCCACTTCATGCGGTTTTCCTCCCTCGTCTTGCTCCAGGTCATGCGCCTCTAACTCTCGAACGATCCAACGTCGACGTCATCTCAGCAATAAAGCTCTCCAGCATCACCGGTTTGTATAGAACACGGCAAGCTCCCAGGATACCGGCTTGGTTGATCAACTTGTCGGTGGCATTGCCTGTGATTACCATTACCGGCACTTTCGGTGAGATCTCCTTGATGGCTGTGAGCACTTCAAGTCCGGACATCTCGGGCATGATCAGGTCCAGCGTTATCAGATCGTAGTCGGAGTTGCCGGCCATTTCGATAGCGCGGTTTCCGTCGGATGCCAACTCGACCTGGAACGCCTGGGTCAAGTCGCAGAAATCCCTGAAGACCTCGCGTACCCATTTCTCGTCGTCGACGATAAGCACTTTGAACGGTCGTCCCCGTTCCTGCGCCATCTGAGTCAGTTTCTCAAGCTCTGGTGTACTCATAATCTCGTTACCTTATCAAATCATTCGCAAGCAACTCTCGCCATCTATTCGAGCCGATCTAAGAAACCTCAATGACCACCTTTGCCCAATCCGTCCCGTCAACGGAGAACTGCCGCCTCGATGGTTTACTTCGTGGGGCCGCCTCCTCAAGCCGGTAATTACCCCCAGCATCGGTCCCAACTCGTAACCGGCGTCTGTCGAGCACTACAGTTTATATCGACAATAGTCGGCCTACCTGTAACCGCCCCTTCGACCGAATCCTTCCATGGTGTCATTTTTCACCGGCTCCCGACCTCGACAGGGCGGTCATAATCCGGCCACACTGGTCCAGTACAGAACGAAGCCTTAACTCGATCTGATCGCGGCGGAATTCTCCCGAGGGGACATCGTAAACCATCGTTTCCATATTGCGGGCCGCCGAGATTATGCTCCCGATTTCCTGCAACACCAGGATAGTCCCGTTAACAAGGCGAATGAAATCCGGCTCGAGCTGGTTGAGTTCCTCCGAACTGGATTTGGCCTTGGCCAGGTAGATGGCCAGATTCAGAGCGAGAACCTTGACCTCTTCGCTGAGTCCGTCGACCTGATCCACGAGGTTCAAGCGACTCTCACGGTTGGCATTTGTGTTCAACAGGGTCGATCAACTCCTTGATTTTCTTCTTAAGTGGTTCCAGATCGGATGACTTCATGACGTAAGCATCGGCCAACCAGGACTGGAAATCCTGTTTGTAAATGCTGTAGGCGGTGTTGAGAATGACTGGAGTCTCAGGACTGGTCTTCCGCAGATGCGTGAGCGCCTCGATTCCGGACATGTCGGGCATATCGATGTCGAGTATAATCACAGCGAACTGTCTTTCGGAAACAGCCGCGAGGGCAGTCCGTCCGGAATCAACCACCGTCACCTGGTACCCTTCCCGGGCCAGTTCCGTCTGGTACAAGACTCGGATACCGTCGTCGTCATCAACCACCAGTATGTGCGGGCTCACTAGGTCGCTCCTTCATGACTGGGAGTTCGATATAAAGAGAGGGCAGACTGTCGTCGCCGCAGGCAATACCGAAATTCCCACCGTGATATCTTATGGTTTCACCGGCCACCAGGATGGTCAGCCGTTGTGATGATCTGTTCTGCGTGATGATGCGCTCGAGCGTCCGTCGAACCTGCTCGCGTTCATGATCGGGACGTCGGATTTTTATCAGCATCAAGGCCTGGCCGTCTCTCAATTCGGTACGCACCTCGGCTTCACCCGGCGGGGTCAGTTCCTCGGCCACCAGTTTCAAAAACTGGTACACGGCGTGCGACAGTTGATCACTATTGCCGAAAACCGTGAGAGGTTCACTCGCCTGTGATAGAAACATAGGCAGTTCCCTCCGCGCCAACCGACCTTTGAGCAGGTCCAGACTCCGTTTGACCAGCCCCGAGAAATCAATCGGACAGTTTTCGCCTTTGCTGGCCCGCGAGAAATCGAGAACCTGATCGAGAACGGTTTCGGCCCGCCTTATTTCGCTGGAGATAATGTTCAAGTACTCCCGGTTTTCGTCGGGTAGCGTGGATTTGAGCATCAGATTGGCAAAACCGCCTACGACGGTCAACGGGTTGCGCAGTTCGTGAGTGATGGCGGACGTTAGTTCTCCGATCACCGACATTTTCTCGATTTTGATTATCTGATCCTGTGATTCGGCCAGCAGTTGATTGATGCGTTCCAGTTCCCGACTACGTTCCAACTGGTTATCGTAGAGGCGCGCTCTTTCCATAGCCACAGCCGCCTGATTGGCCAGGGCTTGCAACAACTGCACGGCCTCATCGGAGATCGGTCGACCGGTAATCTGGTTGTCGGCCGCCAGCAGACCCATTAGATGCCCCTTGCTGACCATCGGCACCAGGGCCAGTTTGTCGGTGTTCAGCCGCCGTGCGAATGCGGATGTCAGGTTGTCGGTATCGTCAGAAATCGCCAGATTCAACCACGAGCTATCATGACAAGCGCGACCGATGGCCGATTCGTCATCGAGCCTGACTCGGAAGTCAGTGATCAAGTCGGTTAGGGCGTCCAGTCCTTCGTCGGTGTCACTTTGGTTGTCCTCCAGCAGTTCCTCAAGTGAGAGGCGCATGGCGTCGAGGTCCTTCCAGATACTGCCGGCCTCTTCCGCCGAGACCGGACCGAGAGCCATGTGGCCAATCAGTTCGTTCGTGTCCTGTTGATACAGGAACAGGAAAGCGCGGTTGAATCCAAGACCCTGAGCGGCGGTGGCGCCGGTGAGAATCACTTTCAATATTTGGACAAGTTCACTCGATGACGACAGCGCAGCCGCGACATCGGTAAGGATTTGCAGTTCCTGACGCAGGAATTTGGTGTCGTCGCTGAATTGGTGGCGCTGGCGTACGTCGTGAAGTAGACAAATAACGCAGGGGTCGTTGTTCATACCACAAAACGGCAGACAGCTAAGATCAATAAGCATATGCCGTCCGTGTCGGTTGGAGCAGTGCAAGCCGTGTCGCACTGACCGGGAACCATTCTGACGTACTTCCTCGACAGCGGTACTCAGACTGGAACCGAAGACGTCGGCCATTTGAACCAGGTGCGGTCGCTCATCCGAATCTACTTTGTCGAGGGCCACCATATCGACGGCGGACTGGTTGCTGTAAGTGAGGCATTCATTCTGATCAAATGCCAGCAGACCGATACCGAGTTCGTCGAGTCCCTCGGACAGATACTCAAGGTCAACGGGAACGCATGTTTCATGGGTAGTAGCAGGCATGGTAGTCATTGAATTCATAGTTTGATGGTTACTTCGTCTTGGTTCTTATCGCCTTGTTTCATGAGCGACGGGACTTTCAGTAGTCGTTTGTTGATCGCGCCGATCTTCACGGCGGCGCTTTCGATACGTTGCAGGCGATCCCTGCTTTGGTCACCGGTGGCTACTTGTTCCATTATCAGGCATTGCACGTTGCCGATGATCACCGACAGTGAGTTGTTCACCTCGTGACTGATACTGACCAGCATGACGTGCGCCTCAGCGAGGCTCTGTGCTTGCCGGACTATGCCGGGTGACAATCTCTGGGTCGTCTCGAGTTTGGACAGCGTCTCATACAAAGCCGTGAGCTTGCTGCGATATTGACATCGTTCTACAGCCCAGGACAATTGACCACCCAATACTCCGATCAACCTGACAGCATCTTCCGACGGCGGTTCATCGGTCACAAAGGCCAGGTTCAACAGACCATTCAGGCGTTCCTGTATTTTCATTGGTGCGGTCAGGACGTAAGCACGGCCATCAGCCGACCCGAACATACGTCCCGAGACGGTCGACAATGACGCCGGCGATTCGGGCAGGCTCTCCCATGATTCCGGGTTGGTCGGATTGGCAATCGACTCGATCGGCAACTCGACCTGATTGAGCAGACTGGCGGCGGGGTAGAGCTTCCTGTTCTTGCCATGAACCAACCAGATCGTGGCGGCGTCAAAACCGATCAAGCGCCTCAGCGCGCCAAGTACCGCCGTAAGGTTGTCCTCGGTGGTCGTATCGAGGCTCTCCGTGATGCGCTTGACGGCGAGTATCCTGTCCAACAACTGGTTGTCATCGCCGGAACTCTTAAACAGTCGTCCGATCTCATTCACCGTTATCACCTCGCTCAATAAAACCGATGGATTCAAGCAATTGATCGCACAGACTGTTTTCCAGTCGATCAAAAAAGATCTGTTTGCCCGGTGCTGTCATGTGCAGATCGGGATCATTGATGTCGTCGTCGGGCGATGCCTGGAATATCCTTCGGGCTTCCTGCTCGCGTCGAAACGGCCGAGCCACCAGCAACTCTCCACGGGTGAGATCAATCAGACGAAACTCACCCTCAATGACTCCCATCGTAACATACTTATGGAAAAACAAAGGCACCTGCCATGTCTTGCGTCGTTCCAACCGTTCGTGGTGAACGTCGACTAACATCAGGTACTGACCGCCGACTTCGAGACCCCAGTTGACCAGGCTATCCAGATTGTAGCGATCAGCCGGAAACTTCGGCAGCGCGTCATCGGCTTCATCGACTCTGATTACTCGCAGGCCTGAGTCGCGGCTCATGCGGATAGCAAGCTTCTCGTCAATACCAACCGTCGACCAGGCCGCCGGCGGTGAATTGACCTTAAGCACGATCGTCGGACCAGCCGCAGCGTTTCCCGTCAGCAGGAAGGCCGAAGATATCAGGAGTATGGTACTCGCAAGTTTCATAGGTCGACCGGGTTACTCTTGGGGTTGCTCCTGACGAAGGTAGCGACTCAGGAGTTGCTCTACTGTCCTATTGAAGTGGTTGAGTTCCTTCGACAGTAATTCCATTTCGGCTTGAGAAAGTTTGTCGGCCAGATCATCGCGCTTTACAAACTGAATCCCGACAAGATGAAAGTCTTCATCCTGGTCGCACCGTTTGACCAGACCGAGCACGCCATCCAACGGCTCAACCTTCTCCATGATGATACGCATGGCCACGATATCCCCCTCGTTGAGGGGCTGATCCAACTCAGCCAATATGCCGCCCGCGGAGATATTGAGAATGGAACCGTCGATCGGATAGGCGTCGCCTTCGGGAGCGAAATTGCCGAAAATATCTTTGACCTTGCGGAAGTGAATCGGTGAGGAGATGGTGAGACGGACAAACCGGCGCTGGTTCTCACTGCTGATCTTGAGCGGTTTGAGCGCTCGGACGTTGCCCTGATCGACATCGACATCCGATATGTACTTCGTTCGCGATTGGTGATTCATCTGAAATGCCTCTCATCCCTGTTATGATTGTTTTGTTGCGTCCATGCTGATATGTGACCGTCGACGATCTTGCGCTTGAGATAGCTGTAGTCGAAGGCCGACGGGGGAAGATCCTGAAGGACCGGTTGAGGGAAGTGTTTACTTCGTTGCTCGTTGACGATAAACTCCAGACCCACGTGAAAGTGACCGGCTTCCCGCTGCGTGCAATGACGAACGGCTCCGATCACTAAGGGTGGAAAAGAGTGTGACTCCAGTTCGATGTTGGTAAACAGATAAGTGCTGTTCTGCAGGAAATTGTTGATGTCGAACAGGACGCCGCCGCCGGAGAAATCGACCAAATCGGTTTGGATCCATCGCAGGTGCGGCAGCTTCTTGCGCTGGAAGCGACCGGCCGGCAGAACGGCCAGGTTTATCGTCTGACGCGAAGGAACGCGAACGAAACGACGCCGCTTCAACGGCTTCACGGTACGACCCATGGTCACAGTAATCTTGCCGCCGTTCCTCCGCTTAAGCACAGCGGTGGTGCAGACCTGTTCCTGTTTGTATTCGAACCGGACCGTTACATCCTGGTTGCTGACCAGGTTGTCAAGTATCGTGTTGATGCCCGCCCGCTCAAGGGCCAGGTACTCACCGTCGGTCTGCACAACACGCGCCGTTAGCGGTCGACCGGGATACTGGTCGGAGTATATGCTCACGCTGCGCCCCACCAACTGACCGAGATCAAGTACCGAGCGATCAAACTCGCCGGCCCGATCATTAGGTGTGCCCGCCACCCTGGTCGTACTCACAGAAGTCCCTTCTTTCTTAGTTCGATTTCCTGCTGAAAGATGTATGACGCCAGACGGTTCTGGGCCCGATAATTGAAGCGAGTGACCGAAGCGGGCATGCGTTTGATATCTGTCGATTTGAAGAATTCACCGAGATGTTCGCCCACGATGAACTCGATTCCTGCCATCATCTGTTTTTCGATGGTGAGCACTCGTCTGACGATCCCGGCGACAGTCTCGGGCAGCCCCTGGCCTGGGAATAGATTGACTTGAACAAACACACGGTCAAGCAGTTCAAGCTCGCTGCCCAGTTTGAGGAGCAGGCCACCGCCGCTCATGTTGATAGTGGTGGTCTGTGTCCACTGAAGCCGCTCGGCGTAATTCTCCCATTCCATCACCGGGCTGATACGCGCATACCGAAGTCGTTCGATCATCTCGATACGCACAAACTGCCTCCGCTGGACACGTTTGACATTCCGAGGTGGTGTCAGGAGGTAGAAATTCTTGCCGGATCTCGGATGCTTCTTGATGCGGGAGTAGCACTGATAAGCGGCGTCTTCCTTGGTGAACAGTATCCTGACCTCGGCGTTTTCCCGCAACAGAGTACTACCTTTGATGTATTCCGGGCTGCTGATGACGATGCCTTCACCGAGGAAATCCTCGATACGCGCCGTGTACACACCGGCCTCGTTACCCTCACCGGTAATGAGTTCCAGTTTTTCCCACAGTTTCAGAGGCTGTGACAGATGCGGCAGAGTAAGTTCCACGTTCGTGCTACCTTGTTACCGGATCATGCATTTTTCAGAGCCTCCATGTTCTTACGACCCTGCTCGATGGCCAACTCGAGAATCTTACGGGCCAGGGCGGTGCGTGACTGGTCCTGCCGATTCTGATAAATGAACTCCTGACCGTACTTGATGGTAGTGTTGAAATACTGTTTGGCTTCTTCGTGATCGCCGATGCGACGTGAGAGTTCGGCGATCAGATACGAGGCCTGAATCTGCTGGTTACCGGCGGCGATACTGCGTCCGTCCGCAAAGGCCTCCTTGTAATACCTGACGGCGGCATTCAGTGCTTCGGTCTCATCAAGCACGATTCCGTTCCAACCTCTCTTGATGTCCTGTAAGAAGTCGGTGAAAGCGGGGAACTGTCCGAAGGCTGCTCCGCCCTCGCCGATGGCCGCCGATTTGTATTCGACCATCCGTTCCTTCAGGACTGCGAGTTGCGATTCCGTTTGGTTGAAGGTCACCTGCAATCGAGCCAGTTCCGCGTCGAACTTGTCTCGGAAAGGTAACATCTTTGATTTGGCCTGAGTCGAAACCTGATCGGTCTCGAAATGAGCCGCCAGGTGACGAGCGTACACTTCCGCTTGCTCGCGCAGTTGGTCCAGAGTTACTTCCATGGCCCCACATCGATTGTCCACCGCCAGCACGCTCTTCCTGATGAAATGACCATCCGGATTGTCGGCGCCGGCCATGCTGCGGTAAACCCAACCGATGCGCAGGTAGAAGCGACCGAGATCAAGCTGGTTGAGACGTTCGGCAAACGATTCGTCAAGAGCGGCCAGATGCAGTTTCAAGATGGCAGACTCACTTGGATAGTCGGTCAGGTCAATGGCCCGACCCATTTTCTTGATGATGGAGTCGGCGGTGGCCAATCGATCGAGATGCTTTTCCTTGACGGTCTTCAGCCGGTAAGCCCGAAAATTGCCGTCGTCCTTCCATTCCTTGTAGCTGTTGTTGAATTCGCGCGTGTAGTAGCAGTTACTGCAAGTGGCCGTGAAGTAGGCCAGCGGATTGTACGATTGGTACTTCGGGTACCGCCACTCCACCTTGAGCGGACAGAAATCGGTATCGCGACCCTTCTCAACATAGGCGCCGACTCGAACCGTCTCGAATTCGTTCAGCGTTTTGCAGATCGGGCATTCGAGCCGGGTCAGGTAAAAGGGACTGTCGTTGGCCATTGTTTATCTCCCAAGGTTCCTAATTGTTCTGAAAATTCAAGAGCGCCAGTTCCGCCTCCGATACCGGCAGCACCTGCTGGATACGTTTGTTGTCAGCGCCGGCTTTCAGCATCTCCCGAGCGATGCGAATGATATCCCCACGATCACGTTGGTCGGATGCAGTCGTCCTGGGCACGCTCGATGCGGCCGCACCGGGCGCTGGTCGTGTTTCGACTAAGGGTGATCCCAAACGCAGGAACTGGGCCGCCGAAGAAGCGGTTTCTCTGGCTTCGGCTTGGGCCGACTTGATCGGCAGCGGCGCTACCACCGCGAAATGGCGCTTCAGCCACCGAGCCAGCGCCGGGTAAACGATCACACCCAGGGCCCCGGCCGCCAGATAGCCGACCAGATTAAGAAACATGTCCACAAAGAAATCTGATGAAATATCCATTTTCATCCCTGCCGTTCTATTCACGCTTTCAGGTCGATATGACCATCCGGCGTGCTGTTGTTTAAGTCCTCTTGATCTTCAGGCGAATCGGTTTCGTCGGTGGCTGCGTCCTGTGAAGGCTCCTCGCTATCCGGCTCCGATGACTCCTCATCGCCGAGCGTCAATGAGTCGGCCATCCTTTTCTTCCTGGCCTTTTTCTGTTCCTCATCGGCCTTCTCTTTCAGCGCCCGTGCCCCGCGACGACGGCCGTTCTCTTCTTTCGACCGCTCGATCGCGTTGATCCTTTCCTCGGGCGCGGTGCCCATCAGGTGATCCATTCTTTCGATATCCTGAGTCATCCTTAACTCTCCCGGACGGGTCTGCCGATCACTAAGCGGTCAGGGCAAACTTCTCCCTGACCATGCCGCGCAGCTTGGCCACGGCGCGGGTGTGAATCTGCGAAACCCGAGATTCCGAAATCGACATCACTTCGCCGATCTCCTTGAGGGTTAGCTCTTCGTAGTAGTACAGAGCTATCACCAGTTTCTCCTGAGTCGTCAGTTGGTCGATTGCGACCACCAGGAACGACCGCAGTTCTCCTTTTTCAAGTTCGCCGAGAATGGAGTGGACCGACCGGTCGACGACCGTTTCGATCCGCGGCACCTGACGATTGTCGTCCTCGCGGTAGATGACTTCATCCAGCGACAAAATGCTGGTGCCGGTCACATCGCCCAGAGCGGTGTGCAGTTCCTCGATGGTTATTTGCATCAGTTTGGCCAGTTCCGGTTTTTCCGGCGGGCGTCCAAGTTTGTTCTCCAGTACTGTATTGGCGCGGTCGATCTCACGCGATTTGGCTCGCGTGGAACGAGGCACCCAGTCCAGCGCCCGCAACTCGTCCAGAATGGCGCCGCGTATTCGCGGTACAGCGTAGGTTTCAAACTTCACGCCGCGACTCCGATCGAAATTGCCGAACGCTTCGATCAACCCGATAACTCCGGTGTTGATCAGATCCGACAGTTCGACCGAGCGGGGAAATCCCATGGCCATTCGCGAGGCCACGTTACGTACCAGCGGCAGATACTTGTTCAACAGCTTTTGTCGAATCTCCGAAGTGCCGTGTTTCTGGTACCGTGCCCAGTCCCGGTCGGAAACGTCCCATTTGCGCGCTCGTCGCATTCGGGTTACCGGTTTCTGGTCGTTCTGAGCGGCCTTCTTGACAGCGTTCTTGCTGCGCTTCTCAGGTACGGCTTTAGTTATGCTAACCATCTGTATGCTATTCCCTTATATCGGCCTCAGCCGGAACATTATTTATTGCTTTTTCGTCGTGGTTGAGTCTGCTCGTACTGACTCGGATGTTACCCGGAGCCAGTTGCGCCGCTATGGCGTCGATATCTGCAATGGTTGGTGTCTCCTTGTCCACAGCAGCCAGCGGCGCTTGCGTGGCCACGGCCTGACGCAACGCCCCATCCTCCAGCAATCTGCCCAGGTAGCCCGGCGGACGGCCGTAGAATCGTTCGGTCAGAGCGCCGAACTTCCGGTGTATATACTCGGCCTCACCGTCGGTTTCGGCCCGGTTAACCAACAGACGGCAGTCGACTGAGCGGTCGGTTCTCAGCAGTTGCTTGTAGAGCCCGCAGGCATCGGCAATCGATGTTAACTCCGGCACCACCAACAGCAGGTTGACATCCGACGCGGCGGCCAGCACGATTGAGGCCTCCGACTTACCTGAGGGATGGTCGACCAATACCAGATCGTAGACGCCATCTTGTGAACGCAGGCAGTGGGCGAGTTTGGCGGCGCCGGTTGAAGCGCTCACTTCCGCCGGCCAACCGCGACCATTGGCCGCCAGCAGATCGAGGCGTTCGCGCACCGGTGTGACAGCTTCGGCCAGAGACAGCTCTCCGGCAACAAGGTGAGTCACTCCGAACCGGCCGGCCGTGTTGGCCAGGATATGCAGGTTGCCGCAACCGATATCGAGGTCGACCATCAGCACCCTCTTCCCCGCTGACGCCAACCGGTCGGCCAGATTGTAGGTCAGGACCGATTTGCCGACGCCACCCTTGCCGGATAAGATCGACACTAGGCGAGGAGCCGTGCGATCCTGACCGAGAGCAGTCCGTGTGAACTGTAGGCGCTGCTTAGTCACCGGAGACCTCCGTCTTGAGAAGCAGTCTCGCGGTGCGGTCCGGGTCCGGTTGACGGATGTGTCCGATACCGCCGGGGGCATCACCGATCATGGCGATTTTCCAGCCGGTAGCATCGGCTATCGAGACCGCCGTACCGAAACGATCTGTCAGATCGGTCATGGTCACCGCCAGGTGGGTTGGCATCAGTATCTGCATCGACTCGGCCATGGCCAGCGCGTCGTTGGTGCGCATCAGCGATGAAAAGACCGCCACGCGACAAGTCGGGTTGATGATGTCGATCGCATCTTTCAGTTGGTCAAGCGAGTCCTGCCGAGCCGGAAGGGCCGGCGTGTCGATCAGCGTAACCGCCTCCGAGATAACCTTGGTGTCCGGCTCGAATTCGAAGGCGTCGACCAGCGAGGCATTCAACACTTCGGCATACCGGCGAACTTCGTCGGTGGCGGCCATTTTGCAGTTGTCCAATGTTGTCAGCGTGACTTTCGTTTTCGCCTGAACCGTCAACTGCGCCGCCACCTTACCCATCACGGTTGATTTGCCCGCGCCGGCTGGACCGACGAAGACGACCCGATCACCCGGCACAAACACCAGGCGGGGCTCCATCAGTTCGGCCAACCGGGGCACCAACAATTCATGTACTGCCATTTGAGGATCAGTCGCAGCCGACGGATGAACGGCGGCAGCACCGATGATGGAACCGATCAATTCGTCGGACAGGTCGGCATCCTTGAGATTGTCTCGGATGGCATCGAATACAGTCGGCTCGCCCTGCTGCGCAGCAGGCTGCCCGGCAGTAATCAAGCGGTCCAGTTTCCGCTCCATGTTCTCCAGGCGACCGTAGATATCGGGCGCTTTTCTGGAGCGCTCGATGAAAGCGGCGTTGATGGGTTCGGTGTCATTGTCAGACACGGGCAGAGTCTTCGTGCTGCCCAAAAGTGTCTCGGGACTCACGCGGTTGGAGAGAATCTCCGACGACTGATAGGCCGACGCCTTTTCCAGACAGGCAGTAATCTCGACCCGGGCGCCGCCTGGATTGTCGGCGAGTTGACGTGTTTTGAGCACGATGGCATCGCCACCCATCTCCCGGCGCACTAGTTTGAGAGCGGCTGCTGCCGTCTCAGCGGCAAACGACTTAATTATCATCTTGTAGCCTCACCATTCCTGTTGAAATCAATTCCACCTCCGGCATGATCTCGTTGTAGGAGACCACCGCCAACTGCGGGTGTCTGGCCTCAATCAGTCGCCTGAGAGCCAGCCTGATGTTGGGGGAGCAAATGCACACCGGAGCGAACCCGGCCGTCAATGGCCGCTTCATTTCCTCGCCGATTTTCTCAAGCAGCTTTTCGGCCATCGCCGGATCGAGCACTAACATCAATCCCTGTTTGGTGTTCTGCACCGACTCGCCGAGCTGCTGTTCCACGGCGGGATCTATCGTAAACACGTTTACCTTGCCGTCTTTGTCTTTGTAGAGTTCCGTAATCTGTCGCTTCAGCGCCATGCGGACATACTCGGCCAGCACGTCCGGCTCCTTGGTGGCGGTGACGTAATCGGAGATCGTTTCGAGGATAGTTGCCAGGTCGCGGATCGGCACTCTTTCTCTGAGGAGCGACTGCAACACCTTCTGCAAAGTTCCCAGGCTCACCGATTCCGGGATGGTCGTGTCGACCAGGGCCGGGTAATCTTCCTTGAGGGTGTCGACCAGATGCTGTACATCCTGACGAGTGAGAATCTCCGCCGACGCACCCCGCACGATTTCGGTCAGATGGGTTGCCAGCACCGCCGACGGTTCCACCACAGTGTAGCCCTTGGCCTCGGCAATCTCTTTCAGGTTGGGAATAATCCAACTCGCTTCAAGGTTGAAAGCCGGATCGCGGGTGGCGAAACCTTCCAGTTTCTCCTCGACAAAACCGGGGTTGATAGCCAGCAGATGATCGCTCATCAACTCGAAAGAGGAGACCGTGATGCCCTTGACTTTTATCTGATATTCGTTGGGCTTGAGTTGCACGTTGTCACGAATGCGGACCGGGGGCACCATGATGCCGAGTTCACTTGCCAGTTGCTTGCGAATAACCCGGATGCGCTCAAGCAAGTCACCGCCCTGATTAGCGTCGACCAGCGGAATGAGGCCGTAGCCGATCTCAAGTCCCAGGGCATCGACCTTGAGCAGATCCTCCGTGCGCTCCTGTTGCGTTTCGGCCTGCTGGGTTTGTTTCGCTTCCTCTTTTTGCCTGGCCTGAACGAGTTGACGTTGCTTCATTTCGCGACTCAAATAGCCGACCCCGCCGATCAACAAAGCGAGTATCATGAAGGTGGCGGTCGGCATTCCCGGCAGGAGTCCGAAACCGAATATCACCGCCGCCGCCACCAGAATGGCCCGTGGCTGGCGTGTAAGCTGGATGGTCAGGTCCTGGCCCATGTTGTCGCGGGCCGCGGCGCGGCTGACGATGATGGCGGAAGCGGTCGAAACCAACAGCGCCGGTATCTGCGTGACCAGGCCGTCACCGATTGACAGCAGCGAATAGGTGCGCAGGGCTTCGGTGAGGCTCATATCGTTCTGAGCGATTCCGATGACAAAGCCGCCGATGATGTTTATCAGTGTGATCAGAATACCGGCGACGGCGTCACCGCGGACGAATTTGGAGGCGCCGTCCATAGCGCCGTAGAAATCGGCCTCACGAGCAACTTCTTCGCGGCGGGCGCGAGCTTCGGCTTCGGTGACGATGCCGGCGTTGAGGTCGGCGTCGATAGCCATCTGTTTGCCCGGCATGGCATCCAAAGTGAACCGGGCCGCAACCTCGGAGATTCGAGTGGCGCCCTTGGTGATAACGACGAACTGGATGATGACCAGAATGACGAAGACGATGAAACCGACGACGTAGTTGCCCTGGACCACGAAGTTGCCGAAGGATTCGATCACATCACCGGCGTAGGCTTGTCCAAGGATCAGGCGGGTCGAGGCGACGTTCAGCGACAGTCGCATCAGCGTCACGAGCAACAGCATGCTGGGGAAGACCGAGAGATCCAAGGGACGCGTGATGTACAACGTGGTCAACAGCACCACCAGTGAGAAAGTGATGTTAAAAGCCAGCGCGAAATCCAGCAGTCCGGTCGGTATCGGAATCACCAGGACCCCGATGATGGCGATCACCCCCAGGGCCAGAACAATGTCCGAGCGCGACATCAAGACGTCGAGCAGGGTTGACTTTTTGGTAGGGGCGGCCATGTTACTTGATCACCTTTCCCTTGAGGCGGTAGACATAGGCCAGCAGCTCGGCCACGGCTCGATACAGTTGGGCCGGCACGAAGTCGCCGACATCGCACATCCTGAACAGAGCCCGCGCCAGGGGTTTGTCCTCGATGATCGGGATGTCGTGCTCACGGGCGATCTCTTTGATTCTTTCTGCAATCAGCCGTTCACCCTTGGCCAGCACGTACGGGGCGTTGCCCTTCTCCGATTCGTACTTGAGAGCTACCGCCAGGTGTATCGGGTTGGTGATGACGGCATCAGCCAGAGGCACCGCCGCCATCATGCGTTGACGCGCCATCTCACGCTGAATCTGGCGCACGCGCGACTTGACCAGGGGAGAACCCTCGGTATCCTTGTTCTCTTCCTTGAGGTCCTGCTTGGACATCTTGATTGATTTCTCAAATTCGTATTTCTGGTAGAGGTAATCGAGAACGGCAATCGCAATCATTATCGCGCCCACCTTCATGCCCAGTACCAGGGCCAGCTTGCCCATGGAACCCGCCAACTGCGCGACGGTCATATCGGGCAGCAGGAAAAAAGTGTCGAACTCACTGGCCATGGCGTTGTAGGCCACGATCCCGACAATGGCCAGCTTGATAGCGTCGCGAATTAACTGCACCAGCGACTTGACAGCGAAGAGACGCTTGAGACCTTTGAGGACGTCCAGCTTTTCGAACTTAGGCTCCAGCGACTTGGGGGTGATCTTGAAACCGACCTGGGCGATGTTGGAGGTCAACCCGATCACCGTCATCACTGCAAAAACCGGGAGCATGATCAGGAAGAAGCGCACCACGTAATCACCGAACACTCTGATGAAGGTTGGGTCGGCCGCGGCGATCAGCGGCGCGTGGGACATCGTGTAACTCATCATGTCTCTGATCTGCCCTGTCAGGTGCGGTCCTAACATCCACAGTGAGAGACAACCCAACAGCAACATGGCGGCTGAGTTCAACTCCTGCGACTTGGTGACTTTTCCTTCCTCGCGCGCCTTCTGACGCCTGCGAAAAGTCGCCTTCTCTGTCCTTTCCTGGGCACCCTGTTCCGGCACGACAGTCTATACCTTCCCCAAACCGACCAGAAGGACTTGTAACTGCTGATCGAGGTAGCCGGTGGTTTTCTCAAGCACGAAAGCGAATACCGGTAACGACAGCGCCATGACGATTAGTCCGACCGTGATTTTTATTGGAAAGCCGACGAAAAACACGTTCATCGTCGGCATGGTTTTGGCGATAGTGCCTAAGGAGATGTCCGTCAGGAAGAGTGCGATCATCATCGGTGCGGCCACCTTCAGCGCAATGACAAACACGAAGGCGGTCAGCTTGATGATAAGGTCAGCGTACTGCGCGCCGACATCGAAAGCCCCCGGCGGAAGCAGAGCGTAGCTGTCGGCAAAGGCCGAGATGATCAGATGGTGGCCATCGATCCCGAGGAAGATCAGGATCGCCAGCATGTACCATAAGCGTCCGAGGACCGACACCTGGGTGGCCAGGTTCTTGTCGAACACCGTGACCATAGCGAAGCCGAGTTGGTACCCGACTATACCTCCGGCCGTGACCACCCCCATGAACAACAACCGAAAGAGCAGGCCGATGATAAGCCCGATCAACAACTCCTGCATGGCCAGTCCGCCCAGTTGCCAGAATGAGTCAGACACCGGCAGCGGGGGAAAAGTCAGAGCCGAAAGCAGCACCAGCGACAACATGACAACCAGTCCCACTCGTATCAACTTGGGCAAGCCTTTTTCACCGAAGACCGGCGCGAGAATGAACAAGCCGCTGGTTCTCAGGATAATCAGAAGCAGGCTCTGTATCTTATCCGCACCGTAGTTTACAAATTCAAACAAGGCTTTCATCCGCGCAATTATGGTTAATCGACTTGACCTTAAATCAAACCGTGTGCCAGAATGAAACGGTCGGGGTGGGCGTTGTAAGATGTTGGCGTGGCGGCTGTTAGCGTCCGCCTAAAGCTGTCTTATAGTGTTTTCGGGGTCGGACTGTACTTCAACTGCTCAGTTGATCTGGTAAAATTTTCCACAGCCGGTTCGGTGATTGCTTGAGCCCCGGACGGCCGCATTGGCCGTGGTCGGCGTACGTCCCCGTGCCCCGACCCGCGGGATGGTCGCGATAGATGAAGAGAGGCTATCTCAAAAGTGCGTGTTCCGGCAGGTCTTGCTGTTGCCGAAGGCAAACGTGTGACCTGCCGGTTGATAGTCCTACTGTGCAGCAATGGCTTATGAGTGATCGTTGGGTCACACCCTCGACTTCGTCGAGTCCAGGACCCGACGAAACGATCTTGTGAGACAACTTCAAGACGTCCGCCGCGCACGGCACTCTGGTTTGGTACGGTTCTCATAACGCCAGGCTGGGAATCAACTCAAACATGTGGCGCAGGAAGTCGGTGCCGAGGTTGAGCATCCACGGCAGGAAGATCAACAGCGCCGCTGCAATGGCAAGGATTTTTGGCACAAAGGTGAGAGTCATCTCTTGAATCTGCGTCACCGCCTGAAACAGCGCGATCGACACACCGACGATCAGTCCGAACAGGAGCATCGGCGCGGAGATCATCAGAGTGACCATCAGTGCTTCACGACCGATACTGACAACCATTTGCGGAGTCATAAGAAGCTATCCTCAGCTAAAGGTGAAACGAATCCACCAGCGATTTCACCAGCAGATACCATCCATCCACCAGCACAAACAATAGTATCTTGAACGGCAGCGAGACGATGATCGGCGGCAGCATCATCATACCCATCGACATCAACACCGACGCCACCACCATATCGATCACGAGGAACGGAATGAACAGCACGAACGCGATCTGAAAAGCAATGCGCAACTCACTGATCACATAACCCGGCACCAAGACGTGCAGAGGCACATCCTCGGCATTGTCCGGTTTGTCGAGCTTGGCGATATTTACAAACAAGGCCAGGTCTTTCTCGCGCGTTTGCGACAGCATGAATTTCTTGAACGGCTCGACCGTGTTGGTATACGCCTCCTCTTTTGGAATCTGCTCATCAAGGTACGGTTTGATGCCGGTGTTGTAGGCCTGGTCGACTACCGGAGTCATGATGAAGAAGGTCAGAATCAGGGCCAGACCGACCAGCAACTGGTTGGGCGGCATCTGATGGATCCCCATGGCGTGACGCAGAAATGAAAGAACGATGACTATACGAATGAACGACGTGACCATGATCAGGATCGACGGCGCCAGAGCCAGCACCGTCATCAGAACCACGATCTGAAGGGTAGTCGACAGATCGCTCGGGTCGGTGGCTTCGCCGACCTGCACCGAGACCTTGGGTATGGTCTGCGCCGCTACGTCGACCACCGTCAGAGTGACGGCAGCCGCCGAGGCCGCCAGGGCTTTCAGCAGTTTCATCATATCCTATATTTTACTGCCGCAGGCTTCACATCATCCATGATGCGAGTGTTGCCCTGCGGCGTTTCACAAGTGTTCAGCGCTATGTTTCCAGCGCCGCACGTCTGTTCTTCGAAGCGAACCTCTTCATATGCGTTGCCGCCGAACCCAGCATCTTGCTGAAACTGTCGGCTTCGCCTACCTCCGGCGCCGAGGCCAGTATGGTTGCCGTATCGTCGGCGTTCAACTCGGACAGCAGCGCCATGCGATCATCGGTCACTCCGACCAACACGGATTTTTCACCTACGCGAACAAGTGAAATCGTCTTGCGCTGACCGACACACGCGGTCTCAATAACCTCAAGGGCGTTGGTGCCGCGTGAACTGCTGTAACGACCTCCGGTGGTACGTTTCAACAAATAGATGCCGACGTAGATGCACACGATCACCACCAGCAAGGCTCCAACCATCTTGGCCAGCGCCGGCAAGGCCGAGTCGGCCAGCAGACGATCGGTGGCATTCGGTGAAGCTGCATTCTCAACGGGAGAGGTTATGGCCGAGCCTTGATCGGCCTCTCCGCCGTCGGAAGAGACTAACATCAGTCCAATCACCGCCACCGCGATGATGGCGGCTGTCGTCAGAAACGGCCGTCGCATTTTTCTACTGGTCTTCACCGAGAGCCTTCAATCTTTCAGTCGGCGAGATCAGATTCGTGACACGAACGCCGAAGTTTTCGTCGATCACAACCACTTCACCGCGCGCCACTATTTTGTAGTTCACCAACAGATCCACCGGCTCACCGGCCAGCTTGTTCAACTCGACGACCGA
>JAUWMW010000020.1 GCA_030612965.1 bacterium | reverse complement strand
GGTCGCCTTCTCATAAGTCGTGAACTGAATCATCACCGAACAGACCGAAGCAATGGCTATGACCAGTGCCCAATTAATTTTCTTGTACAACAGCAACAGGAGCACAGCGCCCATGAAGGCCGAAACGGCATAGAAAGCAGTAACTCCGCCACGGCCATTGGAAAATACGATTATGAACAACAGTTCCAGGATGATAAAACCGCACAAGATCAGCCAGTCACGCGACGTGGCGTCCCTTTTCAGAACAAAGAAAACCGCACAGACCGGCAGCACCAAAAACACCGACATGTGAACGCTGATACCGAGCATGGCCAGGTAGAAAATCAGGATCAAGGTCCTCGATGCGGCCATTGTTCCGCGCTCTTCGAAGTAGCGCAAGGTCAACCAGACGATCCCCACCGACAGGGCCAGCGCCAGTCCGTACACCTCAGCCTCCACCGAATTGGCCCAGTTGGTGCGCGAGAAAGCCACGAAAAACCCGCCGGCGACGCCACCAATATAGGCGATAGTCCGATTCAACCGTGACGAGCGCTCCTCGGGCGAGAAAAAATAGCCGACCAGGCGCACTGTCAGCAGGTAGGAGAGCATAGCCGTCACCGCTGATGAGATCACCGAAAGGTAGTTTATTCGGTAAGAGATATCTTCCACGAACGGAATGAGCGCGGCCAGCCGTCCCAAAATAACAAACAGCGGCGTGCCGGGTGGGTGCGGAATACCAAGACTGTAGGCGCAGGCGATAAATTCGCCGCAGTCCCAGAACGAAAAACCCCGCTGGACAGTAAGGGCATAAACTACAAACGAAACGACAAAAACGAAACCGGCCAGTACAGCATTGGTCCGGTCGAACTTCGGGCTGACGGCAGCGTTGCTTGCGATCAAATCATCCTCCTAAAGTCGTTGTCTCTTATACCGATAATCCAAAAAGAGGCCTTGGATTTCCGGGCCAACAGGCCTCAAATATAATGATAGTAAGGTAAATAACAACAGATTCTTTCAGTCGCTTCCAACCGGGCGGCCATTGACTTGGAGGTCCGATATGTTTGTTTGGTGTGCCATTCTTTTTATCCTAGGCATTCTTGCCTTCGCCGACGCTATTTTCAACATGGGTGAGGTTTTCCGCCGCGCCAACTCGATCGTGTTTCTTCTAATCTCGTTGGGGCTTCTGATTCGCACCTCTACCAAGAAGAAACTCGGTCTCTGGGAAGATCGCGAAAACAAAGTCTACGACCTGGAACGGCGAGTGCGACAGCTCGAGGCCGAGAAGGAAAAACAGCCGGACTTCTAACCAATCCTGTTGTCTTCCTCAAGTTCGCGCAAACGCTGACGCACCTCGGATGCAAACGGGTAGTTGGGGAACTTCTCCAGCAACTGTCGGTAAATCAGTTTGGATTCATCGACTCTCCCAACGTCTAATCGGTAGAGATCGGCCCTGGCCTTCATGCCAAACGGGTAGTAATACGACTCCGGGAACTCCTCCTCCAATCGCTGGACATAGCTCAATATCCCGTCGTCGTCATCCTCGGCCAGACTTACGTTCAACAGTCGATAGAGAGCGAAATCAGCCAGTGACCGAGAGGGGGCATTAGCGACAGACTCCAGGGCAGCCTTCAGCGAGTCCGGCATCCGCCGCAAGTCATACACCAAAACCTGGGCATAGGCGGACCTCAGCCCTTCATCCTGGCCAATTCGATCCATCACCAGGAGCAGTTGCATGGCATCATTGACATAGTAACCGCGCGGGTAGTTGACCATCAGTCGCTGCAAGGCCAACCCGGCCGAGTCGTACTTGCCTTGACAGTATTCTATCACTGCAAGATGGTAATCTATCTCCTCGGCGAGTTCTTCGTTCAGTTGCGCCTGGGTCAACACCTGAAAACCGGCCGCCGCCTGGTCCAGTCGACCGCGGCGTAAATCGCAGTAGGGCCGGGCTATGTGCGAGAGCACATATCCCAATCCTCGATGGTAGTTGGTCACTACCGAATCGAAATACCGACGGGCGGTTTGATAGTCGCCGAGGTGGTCAAGGTATATCATCCCAATATAATACAGCCCCTCACCCTTTTCCTGATCCCGTGGCGCCCAAGCCACCAGACTGTCGTAAACGGCGATGGCAGCGTCATAGGCACCCAACTGAGTGAGGGCATCGGCATAAACCAAATAGGCCTCGGTCCTGACCGCGCTTTCGCGGTAATGCTCGAAGAAGTGCTTCCCCATGCGCGTGGCCAGTTCGTACCGGCGGCGTTCTCGGCAGTTTCGCATGAATCGAACCAGCGCCTGACCATTGAGCCCCTGAAGCGAATCGAGTCGCAGTGTGTGCCGGTAGGCTTCCTCAAGGCGACCCGCTTTCAGGTAGAAACCGGTCAGGGTCTTGAGCGCTTGAGCGCTTCCAGAATCGCTGATCCTATCAAGAAGGATCGCCTCAACCTCCTCTGATGAGGACTGGAATTCCAAGAGGGCTTGCAGCCGACGTTCGGCGTTGACGGCATTGCGGGTCGTGTCCTCCAGAAGGGGAAGGTACTCGATCACCGCGTCACGGTAAAGCCTCTGCGCTTCCAAAAGCATACCACGCTGAAGCGCAAAAGCCGAGGGGTTCTCGATCCGTCCTCGCAGCGAGTCCATCAGAGTCAGAGCTTCGACAGCAAACCCGGCGTTCATCATGCCGGTGGTCACGCTGAGGTACTGCCCGTCGGACTGCGCCAGTAGGGCTGCCTCACGATATGAGGCCAAACCTTCCTCGGGCTTCTCCAGGCGAACCAGCACCCGGGCCAGGTCCAGGTGATACCGATAGTTGTTTGGCTGGCTCTCGATCATACGCCGGGCCAGATCCTCCAGCTTCGGCTGGTAGTCCAGCTTCTCGTAACACCTGCGCAGCAGATTGTAGATCATGGAGTGACTGGGATCAGTGGACTGAAGCGGTTCCAGCACGGCAACTGCGCCGTGGCAGTCATCATGCTTAATCAGTTGTCGGGCCAGTCTGACCTGAGCGTTGAACTCTTCGGAGACAACCGGCGCCGCCAGGACCTTGATTACAGGCTTGGTTGTCCGGTCGGCCAGGGCTGCTGAAGGATCCATCAACAGGAGACCCACGACTGCGATTAGTGAGCAGCGGAAGCACGCCATCATGGTTGCGTCGATTGTCCGTTGTTATCCGGGTTGATCAGTTCCGACTCGGCTTTCAGGAGCGCCTTGAAATACGCCTTGATCTGCTCTTCATACTGCGGTGGATAGTCATCTGAGAGATAACGACGTAACCGATCCTCAAGGCTGACCCGATCATCGAGAATCCACGCCGGCAACTCCGGCGGCAGGTAGAACTCGTGCGACTCGACGCCGGAGGCGCGACGCTGCTCGGTGAAATCTTTTCGCTGTAGCGAACGACTGGCCTCGAGCAGCCGTGAGTAAATCTTCATCTGTCGTTCGGTGGTTTCCTGACCCACCTCGCCGGCAGCCAGTTCTTCCTCAACTTTCTTCATCTCACGGGCGATGTCGTCCAGACGGCCGAGAATCTGGCGCGAGCCGCCCAACTCGCGATTCAGGTCCTCAAGTGACTTGCGAATAGCCGACTGCTCCGAGGCCAGTCGTTGCAGCGCCGGGCGTCCATTCTGATCAAAACGGGGGTTACCCTGTCCACCGGGTTTGGAGCACTGTTTCTGAGTCTGCTGGTTGAGTTGGCTTTGCTTATTGCACATACCCTGCAGCTTACTGATCTTCTTGTCGCACTGTCCCCCCTTGTTGCAGTTTGACTGCTGCTGGATCGACTCGCGCAGCCTGATCGCCGCTCGATTCAGCTTAGTCATGGAATCGCGCTGCTCACTCAGCGCCTGACCGCGCTTCTTGGCCTCGAACCCATCGCATGCGAGTTCCATGTGTTGCACGGCGCTGTTAACAAGGCTCTGAAGTTCTGCGGCAATAAACGGCGATTGCTTGCCCAATTCGGACAGCCGATTCTTCAGACCGTTACAGGAACTGCGAAGATCCTGCTGCGTCGCGGCCATCTCTCGCAGCATGATAGATTGTGAGTTAATCAAAGCCGCCTCTTCGCGCAATAGCTCCTGTTTCTTGGACAGATGGTTGGCGTCGTCGAGGGCCATACGCATGGCTCGCTCCAGCGCGTCCTGGTCGCAACCTTTCATAGCCGCCATCTGCATCTGCATTTCGTTGAGCATCGAAAGCAGCTTCGACAGCGCTTTCTTGCCCTCGCTGCCGGCTTCACTTTTCTGCTGAGACTTCAGCGCCTGCGACATGTTGGACATATTCTCATCGGCGTCGGTCTTCTCAACCGCCTCACTGAATTTCTGAAACTCCGGCATCTTGTCGACGCCCGCGTCTTTGGATAGCTGTTGCAGGTCGGCGACTTCGTCTTTCAGGTCGGCCAGCGACTGCCGGTTGGCATCTTCGTCATTGGCCAGACTGGGCAGTTTGTCACTGCTTGAGGAGTCGGTGCGGTTGTTGACCGCCTCCTGTTGCTTGGCCAGTTCCTCCGCCTGACGGATCAACGCCTCCATCGCCTGCTCCAACTGCAACTTCTTCAAAAGGGCTAAAGTACGCTCCAGCCGTTCGAGCATCTCCTTCTGGGAGAGTTCGAAATTCTCAACCGCTTTCTGCAGCTCATCCGGATTCATATTCTTGAGCGCTTCCATCAGTTGCTTCTGGGCCTCTCTCATTTCCGGTGTAGCCACATCCTCAAACAGCTTCTGAATCTGCGCCAGCTTCTCCAGAATCTGTCGACTCAGAAAAGTGTTCTCAGCCATTTTGTCCAACGAGCGTTCCATTTGCTCGGCCGTCTTTTCGATATTCTCTAACAGCTCGGCATTCTTGTCGGCGACATTGGAGAGTTCTTTCTGATGTTGCCAGTCGGCCTTGCGAGCATTCCTTTGCTGCGCCTGGAGCTTGCGGGCGACGTTCTTCATGCGCTCGGCAATCTCACGACCACTCTTGAGCATGTTCTCGGTACGGTTTATTCGCTGAGCGCTCTCCGCCTCGGTTTCGGCGATGATCTCCTCCAACGATGGCAGCCGCGCCACGAACTGACGGGTGGCGGTCACTTTAGGTCCGGAAATACGATCGTTGTCAGCCACTTCAAAACGGTAGATGACGTAATCGCCGGGATAGAGACTGAACTGGTCCATGTCCCAGTTGAACGAAACGTCTCCTTCCGTCTTGATGCGGTCGGAGAAGTGCAGCACGGCCACATGTTCATCGGACATCCGACGTTGCAAGTACAGCGTATATTTCAGCACCAGCGAGGAGAACCCGAAATCGTCAAAGATGCGCACCTTCAGCGGCAATATCATTTCGTCATTGAGGTTGACGTCGAACCCCGGACTGAGCACGTCGATTGAGGGATACTCGTCGGGGATAGCCGTCATGTAATACTCGATCGGGTCAGGGTTCTCTTCACCAAGATGATCGGTCAAGCGGACGTAGTAGGCCTGAGAACTGTCGACTCGCAACGCTGTCTCGGCCGACTTGCCGGCCACCTTCATCGGCGTGCGGCTGGAGTCGGAAAAGATCAACTCGGCGGTCTGTACCGGCAGGTTGGTTTCAAGCTGCATGTTGACGCGGCTGCCGACCACAGCCGAGAACGAACCGTTGTTCTCATCAATCACCGTCGGCGGCAACTCGGTGTACTCGGGGTAGAATATCGAAAGCTTGATCCCTTCCACTCGCGGTCGATCGACCACATCGACTTTCTGAACCTCGGTCTTCAGGCGGCCGGCTTCGACATAATAGTCGAACGACCTGTTGATCTGCCGCAGCCGAGTGGCAACCCTGGTCGAGTCGCTCTGACCCCAGGTGGTCCGATTGACCTTGCCCAGATCGACTTTGGTTTGCTGCCAACTGCCACCGACCAGGCGATAGTGAATCACCGCCTCACCGGGAAAACGGTCACCGTACAGCACCGCTCCGATTTCAATATCGCGATACTTGACCCACTCGACACTGCCCGGAAACGGTACCAGACGGTACCCCAACGGCGGCGCGATTTCCTCGGTGGGATGGGAATAAACTTCATACGAATAGGTGAACAGCCCCGGCGCCAACAGCAACATGGCCACAGCCAGCACTGCCGCAACCGCAAAGACTCGACCAGTACGCAACACCGGGTAAAGACTGACGGCCTCACCGAAGTTGAGTCGGGCGGAACGAGCCAGCGCCTGCTGCTCGGTCATGGCCATCAGTTCGGCTGAGTAACCGGGTGATTTCCGCATCCGTGCGAACTGGATGGCAGCGATCAATCGCCCTTTCAGTTCCGGGTGCTTCTCCTCCAGATGAACGGCCATGCTATCGATATTTCCACGCCACAGTCTGGTCAGCCCATTGCGAACGAACAGATATCCGGCGAGCACCGAGGCGAGCACCAGCAGTGAGACCTTCAACCAGACGGGAAGAACCATCAATCCGGCCAGGAGCGACAACAAAACCGATGTCACTACCAGCGCGATCAGGGTGGTGATTATTCCGCCGACCAGACCCACTAGCCTCTGTTTGTAGAGTGTCCCCTTCAGCCTGCTGATCAAGATAGAACTTGTTCTTGTATCGCGCATGGTATTAACCTCGAGAGATACCTAATATCGAGTCGTCGATCGCCGGCAACTTGTCCTCATGACCTTACACGCAGGAACGGGAGTGACCGTTTGGGAGCCATTCACTATCAGTATAACAACGCGTAGGTCAGTATGTTTACGCCCATCCGAAAGGCTTCGTTTCGTTTTTCGGGCGGGTCGTTGTGTACCTGGGCATCTTCCCATCCATCCCCAATATCGGACTCGACCAGGAAGTACAACACCACCCGACCGTTCAGAATGACGGCATAACCGCGCGGCGGTTTGTTGTCGTGTTCATGGATCTTGGGGGGGCCGTTGGGGAAATCGTAGAAACAGTGATACAGAGGATGGTCAAACGGGACCTCCACCACCTCTCGTTCCGGGAACAACTCAGCCATCTCTTTGCGAAAGCTTCGGTCCATCCCGTACGAATCATTGACGAATAGAAAGCCGCCGCCGACCAGGTACTGTCGCAGCCGTTCTTTCTCCTCAGTCGAAAAACTGATCATACCATGCCCGGTGGCGAACAGAAACGGATACCTGAACAACTCCGGATCCATGATCGTGATCTCGTGCTCATTAGTGTCAACCGGGTAGTCTGCATTTTCACGCAGATAGCCCAGGAAATTAGGGAGGGCGGAAGCCCCCCAGTACCAGTCGCCGCCACCGGAATAATGCAACCTCGCCACCCGAAGCGCCGATGGATTGGGATTGTCCGTTTGCGATGCCTCGATTCGCGCCAGGTCCGGTGCGCGTCGGCCTCCGGAGCGCTGGGCATGACTGGCGGCGCTAAGAAAAACAAGGCCGACCAACGCCAACGGAACGATCCTGTAAAAGCGATAGTACATCTATATAATATACAGCACAAATCCGGTTTTCGGTGAAAAATCTTAGTGGGTGGTGGGAACGTTCGGGTTTCTGGGCCGGCCGCGTGGCCCGGACGTCCGTCCGGGTATCTGTGGGCGGCAGATGTCCACATCTGCCCCAACACTTCTCGTAGGGCAGGATCCCTGTGATCCTGCCACAAACGGCTCTCGTTTGTAATATCTGACGACCGATTCGTGGAATCATCTGAAATCACCATCACCCGCCTTTAATGCCAGAAGCGCCCGACCGAGCGATCACACCATCTGTCAACGGGTTGTCGGCGAGCGATCGTCGTGGCCTATCATATGGCACGAGGGTTGCTTCTCACTTCGCAGCAAGGGTTGAGAGTTCACCAACGCTTTGCTTGTGTGAGCCACCCTCGGGTCCGGCAGTTTAGTACATCGTTTACTAGGAGGGGACTCCATGACCTTGAACCGCCATGTGGCCTCCCCGCTCATCGGGTTGCCCAAAAGGTCGCAGATGCCCGCAACACGTGCCTCGAGATGCTTGCCGAGATACCAGGGTTGGCGGTGTGACTCCATGATCTAAGGTGCCGGGTCGGTTTTCTGAACCTGGCCCAGCGCCAGACGTGCCTGTTCATTAGCCGGATTGAGCTGCAAACAACGTTTGAGAACTTTGATCGCATCGTCGTTTCGGCCGGCTTCAGCGTACAAAACACCCAGCATCATATGAACACCGTCGTTGGAGGGGTGACGAACTACAGCTCTCTCAAGGACGGCCACCGCAGACTTCTTATCGTCTGTTTCAAAATAGGCTGCGGCCAGATTCATATAACTGTCGACCTTACCGGAATCGACCGTGATAGCCCTGGTGAAGAGATTCACGGCCTCAGGCACCCGATTAAGCCGGGTAAAAACTACCCCTAAGTCGTTGTAGGCTCGGGCATACGTCGAGTCGGCTTCCAGGGCGCGTCTGTATTCCAGTTCCGCTGCGGCCAGATTGTTTTGTGCCTGATAAGCATTACCGATCTCGGTGTAATCTTCGGCCATCACACGGTGCGGGTCCAACTGGAGGGCGTCATGGTTTGATTCGACTAACAACAGGGCCAGCAAGACCAGGACACCTGCCAGGCTTTTCCACTGGCGGCGTCTCCTGAATTCGACCAATCGGAAGACTCCGTAGACCGCAAACAATATCAAGAACGGTATCAACGGTTGACGAAAACGTGCACACACGAAGAACAGCATTAGCGATACGCTGTAGGATGCCAAGATCAGATATACTGCAAGAAATCTCCGCCAGTGGGTCACCGACAACACCAGACCGATTACGGCAAGGGGGCCAAGCAGGCCAAATGGGAAGTAGATCCACTTCGCGAACAAGAATGGCTGTATGATCGGTCCGAGTTTCCCCGCCAGGTAGACATTCCGCATATTGGGTATCTCGTAACCATTGAGAAACAGCCGCAGTTTTCTAAGCAGCAGCTTCATGAATGTCGATGGATGGTTCTTGATCTCCCGCCAGGCGGCTGCGTACCAAAAGTCCGAGACCTCGGAACGTTTCAGCGTTCTGCCTTCCGCTTTCTCCGCGAAGGCGACGGCGTCTCTGTAGCCACCTTCCCAGGTGGCGTCGATTCCGGGTACAGTGGCCGACCAGCCGTTGGATTGGTGATTGTTTCCAATGAAGAAATTGAAGCCACCTTGCCAGGCGATGAGGACGAAATCCTCTTCCACGACATAGTTACGTACCGTCACCGGCAGAACCACTATCAATGATGCGGCGGCTATCACAAGGTATCGCACGAAGGCTCTGCGAGTACCGAGTTGCGGTCGTAACACCATCCAGAGCCAGACGAGAAGAGCTGGGCCCAATAGTAGAATATTGGGACGGGCAAGACCGGCCAATCCCAAGAGCAGACCGAACAGAACAAACGACGCTGTATGGTTCGGTTTTGATTCACACCGAAGCAGTTGTAAAGCCAGCAGCGACGTCAGTAGTGTCATTAACGACGTGATCAGCAGAGCATGGTCATAGTAGACAAACGTTGGATAGATGGTGCACACGCCCCCAACCCAGTAGGCGATTCTTCGATTGAAAAGACGCAGGCCAAGCAGATAGACCAGAATCGGCAACAGCGACCCAAGAAAAATCTGCAGCAAACGGACGCCATAGAGAGACGCACCGGTGATTTGAAACAAGATCGCGAGAAAGTACGGATATAAGGGGGCACGAAAGTAGGGTTCCTCAGGCAGACCATCCGATGAGTTGATCTGCTCGGCCAAGTGTACGTGGTATTTCTCATCCATTATAGGCTGGTCGAAGATAGGGGAGGCCTCGGCCTGCGTGAGATACACGAATCGGATAGTCATTGCAGCGACGAACATCATAAGCGGCGCCGCCCAAACACGGTGGCGCGCCCAGGACAGGGTAACACGATCTCCAGACATGTCGGCATGATAAGTCCCGGATATCACTTGGACAACCAAAACCGAAATTCTGGCCCCATTCTCAATCGCGTTTTAGGAAATGCCATTGCCAATGACATGTCGCAGGAAACTCTGCTCGCGATGTATCAGCTTGCAGCGGTCCCAACGGCACGAGTGCCTTCGGTCGCTCGCAATGTTCAGAATAGGAGCTTCTTCGACAAACCCTTCTGCCGTGATTTGGGTGCGGTCAGACGACTCGCCTGACGGCCATGAGGTTCAGAGGCAGGCGTCGGGCGGGGTCGCCCGACACCACCGTCGCTTGAGAGCTTCTTCGACAAACCCTTGTGCCGTGATGACGAAAGTTCGGACACCCTGCTTACTGCCCGCTACATCATATCATCTGGGTCGACGTCGACGCCCAGTTTGATCGTTGAGGGCAGTTTGAACCGTGGCTCGGACAGTTCCCACTCGCGCAGCATCCTGACAAACTTGATAACCTGGCGCGTCTTGACGAAAAGATGTCGCCGATAGTTTCCTCGCAAACGATAGAGCGGACAGGGGGCCGGGCCCAGAGGTACCGACTGTTTCAAACCGGCTGATTGAATCCGCCCTAACAAGCGCTCACGAAACTCCAGCGCTGTCTTTTCAAGTTTGTTCTCGTCTTTACCCGTTAGTCTGAAGTTGACCAGCCGCGAAAACGGTGGGTAAGACAGGGCGCGACGCGATTCGATCTCACGTTTGTAGAACGATTCGTAATCCTGTCGCGCAGCGTCATCGATAAGCTCGCTTTCCGGATAGTACGTCTGGATCAACACCTCACCCGGCGTCACCCGCCCCGAACGGCCGGCCACCTGTAAGAGTCGGGCGAACGTTTTTTCGGAGGCGCGAAAATCCGGCAGGTCCATACTGAAATCAGCCGAGAGCACGCCGACCAGCGTCACGCCGGGGAAATCAAGACCCTTGGTCACCATCTGGGTGCCGAGCAACAAGTTGCTCTTTCCTGACGCAAAACCGGAGAGTATCTGATAGGCTCGTTTGCGGCCCGAGGCGCTGTCGCTGTCGAGTCGCGCCACCCGGGCCGACGCCAGCAGGCGCGGAATGCTCTCTTCGATTTTCTGTGTGCCGGCACCGAGGAACAACAGCTTGTCGCTGCCGCACTGCCGACATCGTTGGGGTGTCGCTTCAATGTGACCGCAATAATGGCATGACAGCTTGTGTCCGACTTTGTGGAAGGTCATGTTCACTTGACAGTGCGGGCAGCGCGGCACATACCCGCAGGCGGCGCACTTGATTTGAGGCGAGTGTCCCCGACGGTTAAGATACAGAATGACCTGCTCGTCTTTGTCGAACCGTTTCTCCATCTGCTGCTTGAGGGCGAACGAGAAGAACGGCAGGTCGCCTTTCAGACGCTCGGTGCGCATATCGACCAGTCGCACTGTGGGCAGGGTAGCCCCGCGCGGTCGTTTAGTCAGGTGCAGAAGTTGATAGCGTCCCGCCTGGACATTGTGATACGATTCAAAGGAGGGCGAGGCCGTTCCTAACACGATCGGGATGCGCGCGATCCTGGCTCGCATTATAGCCGCATCGCGTCCCTGGAACCGGGGCGACGGATTATCCTGTTTGTACGATGGGTCATGCTCCTCATCGACCACGATCAGCCCCAGATCGGCCACCGGTGCAAACAGAGCGGAGCGAGGTCCGATCACAATCTTGAACCGCCCCGATCTGATGCCGCGCCAGCTTTCGAGCCGTTCGCGCTCGGTCATGGCGGAGTGGATGATTGTCACCAGGTCACCAAAAAATCCGCGAAAGTACGACAGAGTACTGCCGGCTAAGGCAATTTCAGGTGTGAGCACGAGAGCGGTTTGGCCACGGTCAAGTGTCTTTCGACAAAGGTGACAATAGACAATTGTTTTCCCGGAGCCGGTCACGCCGTGAAGCAAACTGCACGAGAAGCCCTGCGATAGTCGCTCAGTCAGCCGTGCCACTACCTGGCTCTGCTCGTCGTTCAGTTGGATGCTGTCGACATCGGTGCGAGCCTTCACGAAATCCAGCACCGGACCAGCCTCGTCATGGTAAACCGGAACTAAGTTGGCGGTCTTAACAGCTTGACGGATGAGGTAGTCGGTCCAGTTCGCCAGCTTAAGTTCAGAGCGCGACCGGATACTATCAAACGGTTCCAGCGTAATCCTGCGTCGCCGAAAGAACTCTTGGTACGCTTCTCTGTCAGCCATTCGGTAGCCGGAGATCCGTCGCCTCTCAGTGAGTCGATGACCAAAGTCTTCCTCAATGGCTGCTTGCTCTAAGAGCCTTGAGAGCAGGCTCCGCTTGCCTTTGATTATCCGCAAAGCTTCGGCCGAGACCAAACCGCCCGGTTTTACCGGTCGTCCCAGCAGATCACTTAGCTCATCGGTGTTAGTGCGCCATCGGTAGCGTGCGGAACGGGCGCCCTTGAAAACTCCCGGCAGGGCGGCGGCCAGACAGTCAGCCGGGTTGGCCAGGTAGTAGTCGGCAACCCAGGTACAAAACCGAAACAGTTCGTTGTTGAAGTAGCTGATTGAATCAAGCGGCCGGATTATCTCTTTGAGGCGAAGGCCCGGTTGGGACCGACCGGAACCAAGGTGAAATCCAATCTGTCGGGTACGACCGAACGGTACCAGGACTCGCTGACCGAGGGTAAGAGAATCGATGTCAATTGGGATGCGATAGGTGAAGGTGCGACATAACGGCCCCGCGACGGCGATCTCGGCTATGCGATCGGTCTGGCTCATCCAGGTATTCCCCACACAACAAAGCGGCAGGTGTTCACCTACCGCTCTGGGATTCTTTGTTTGCTGCCACCAGCCGCCGGTTGGCTGTCCGGTGTGCTCTACCGGACGCGCCGATAGACCGACGATAGCTTACTTAAGTGCCTTCACTTTTGCTCTGGCCTCAGCTTCCTTTTTGCTCATGCCCTCGTTCTGATAAAGGTCGGCAAGCTGCTGCCAAAGGTCGGCCTTGTCCGGCTGGAACTCAACGGCTTTCTCGTAGGCGGCAATGGCTTCGGAAAACCGTTTGAGGCTGACACTGACATCACCAAGATAGGTCCAGTTATCCGGGTCGGTCGGACGAAGTTCGGCTATCCGGGCGTAACCTTCGGCGGCATCTTCGAACCGCCCCGTCAAGGCGCTAATCAGCGCGAACTGATCGGCAACGAATTCGTCGTCCGGAACTGCTTGAAATGCCCTTTTGTAATACGTATGAGACGAATCAAATGCCTCGTCCTTGCGAGCCAGCCAGTATTGCTTCAGGGATTCATCCCCTTTGTCCGAGTAGAAATTGGCCGAATCGGAATAGTGTCTGGCCAATTCATTGTAATAACGGCCGACGCCGCTCAGCACCTTACTGTGATTTGGATTAACCTGAAGAATGTCGCCGTAAATCGCCAGCGCGGAGTCATAATGGCCGCAGTTATTGTAACAAATGCTCAGGTTGTACATCCAGGTAGTGTCGGTGGTACTATCCGCGAGGTAGTTCTTGAGGTGCGGGATGGCATCACAGTATCGATCCATGTTGATATAGGTGTAACCGATCGACAACGACATAGAGGCCTTGACGCTGTCCGGTGACTTTTCTAGTCCGATCTCCTGCCACTCAAGCGCCTTATCGTGGTTGCCTGCTTTTTCGTACGCGCTGCCGATACCGATATAGGTCTGGTGGTTGGTGGGATCGATGGTTATAGCCAGTTCCAGGTTGGCCACGCATGAGTCCATATTGGCCTGAAGGTTCGCCTTCAGATAGGAGCGACTGGCCGAATCCTCGGCTAGTTCGATTTCATCGCTAATCTCATCCATGACCGTCAACTGCTCGACACCGGCGTTGTAAAACTCGCGCCAGTACTTGACTGTGATCGAGTCGGCGTGCTTGATGTACTTCTTGCAGTTCTTCCGGAATTTCTTCTTAATTTCCTCGTTATCACAGCACTGGTGGAGAGAGTCGAAATAGGCCACCATCATGTCGACGTGAGATTTCTTCTCCATCGGACTGGCCGATTTCTCGATATAGTCGACATTGATCTGCCCCATCCAATGCAAGGCTTCAGCATGGGGACCGTAATGCATGAAAAGCGAGTCCAGCATGGCGATAGCTTCGGGGTAACGATTGAGATCGCCCGAAATAATAGCGATCTTGGCTGAAGTTATGTAGGACCCGACCGGCAGTTTGCGCCCCTCCTTTTTGCCGGCCAGCGCCGAACCAGCCACTAAGGTCGTCACTACTACGATTACTATTGATCTAACCAACTGTTTCAAGAGAACCTCCTGTCTACACGTCCAGTCACTCGTCATCGGGCAGAATGTAACTGCTGCTGTTCACCTTGTCAACCACTGGAGTGCTCATCTTGTCGTAAAACGGACCACGCAGACCAGTTCTACCGTCTGTCCGGCCCTGAGGGGGACATCAAACTCAACAGTGTTGGCATCTTTACGCTTATAAGCCAGGCTGGACTCCATTATTTCCCAGAAACCGTAAAACCTCTTTTCGACTTTCACGGTGATATCCGAGTCTTTGCGGTTTCGCAACTCGATTACATACTGTCGATCTTCGACCTTTGTTGAGATGCGCGTCTGACTCATGAGCCGCTCTTCGGCGACCACATCGAAGGCGTTGCCGACCTTGACCTTGACTTCTTCATCACGCGGTGTGTGTTTGATACGGTCTTCACCCAACAGAATCACCGACCCGTCGTCGTCGGCTTTGAATAAACGAACGCGTCCCGCCGGCAACGGCATCCCCAATCCGGCGTCTTTTGAATTGACGAACTTCAGCATCACTTCTACGTTGGTAGGATGACGCTCGGGGCGGTAGGTGTAAATCTTCTCGACTGTGGTCTGGGAGGGGTCGAAAAGCGAAATCTGTTTGATCTCTTTGTCGGCCAGCGTCGCTTTTCGAGGCAGGGTATACAGATGGTACTCGAAGAATGCCTTCTCCTCAAACCCGGCGCCGCTAACAGCATCAGCCATGGCCATACCTTTGGTCAGCATTCGCGGCGGCGGGGTGGCACGGCTGATATCGCCGGCGATGAGTTTCAGCGTGGCATCGCGATAGGTCTTACCGGAAACATTGTTGATCGAAGACCAGCCGGAAAGATCGAGTTTGGTTTCGTCTGCACTCAAGAGCCCGACATACTCGGCGCTCCAACTCAGACCGCCGGTCTGGTAACCCACACGGCAGTCAAGTTCGCCGTCATAGTCGGACTGGTATTCCCAAAACAAAGTCGGCCTGGTGATCAGACCGTCCGGCAACGAAGGGAAGTTAACCTCGCTGATGTTATCCAGCAGCACGATCTTGATCCGACCGGTTGACTCCATCAATGTCACCGCGCCGCTGCGGTAAGCCAGAAGCGTCCCGTCGTAAAGCCGACCTTCTTTGTCGATCAGTTCGATTTCCTTGTCGATATACTTCCGGTACATTTGCTCCGGGCTGACCAGGTCGAAGGCATAGTTCTGCTCCAGGATGGAGACTTTTTGCCCTGATCCGATCAGTTCGAATCTGACCGAGGCGGCGTCGATCTGCGAAGGGACATCCCGAAAGGCCAGCCGATTGACACCTTTGTCGAACTTCAGTTGGCGAGTTTCACTGATGACGCCGAGGTTGTTGTTGTAGACCGTAACCGCCAGGTCGTCAGCCCACGCCGCCAGCGGCAGCGCCAATAATAGACAAACTGTTCTCAATGTTCTCATAACGGACCTCCAGAGCTTATACCAATGTTTCCACCAATCGCCTCATTCATTGGGTGGCAGCAACACATTGGCAAGTTTTAATGCTAATACATGACACGCAGAAGTTTCTTCCAATTTATTCTTCCGTGAGCACTGTATTGTTGTAACATTATACAGTGATGCAGAAAAACACTCGATTGCTCATTTTGACGCACAACTACCCTCGCTACCCAGGCGACCATGCCGGAGTGTTTATCTCATTGTTGTGCCGACGGCTGGTGAATGAATTGATCCAACCGATCGTCTTGGCGCCGCACGATCCCCAGACCGCGGAATACGAAGAGAACGATGGCGTCAAAATATACCGCTTCCGCTACGGCTCCGACTGTGAGGAAAACCTGGCCTATCGCGGCAATATGCAAGCAATTGTGACCGGTTCTTTGGGTGGCGTGGTGCGCTTTCGACGTTTTGTAAGATGCTTTCACGCGGCGGCTGCGGAAATCATTGAGAAAGAGAAGATCGATGTTATCGCCGGTCACTGGTTGATCCCGGCCGGGATGGTGATGAAGTCATTGGCCGGAAACTGTGAGCTGCCGATGATTCTGTCTTCGCACGGCACCGACATCAGATTGGTGCGCAAGTACGGGGGGTTGCCGTACCGTTATTTCAAGAGTCTATGTCACCGGCTGCACCGGTGGACGTTTGTCTCCAGCTATCTCAGAGACCAGATACTGACTCTTGACCCCCGATTGGAAGACCGACTGGAAGTTCTGCCGTTGCCGCACGATGAGAGCGTTTTCTATAAGAATGCTTCAGTCGCCATGGAGGACAACTTGATCGTGGCGGTGACTCGATTCACCGAGCAGAAACGGGTGGATGTATTGATTGAGGCATTCACGCTGGTC
>JAUWMW010000221.1 GCA_030612965.1 bacterium | reverse complement strand
TGTCAGGTCTCAGAGAGACCTGACGTGCAGGACTGGATTCCGGCTTTCGCCGGAATGAGGTCACCCTTCGACTGCGAGGCTGTGTCGCAATTGATTTATTCGTGGCCGGCAGACGTCCTCGTCTGCCGCTTGACATACTACAGTGGGGCAGACCAGGAGGTCTGCGGCCGACAGCAAGATATCTTCCGTTACGTTTGCATAAGAAGCTTATGGGACAGCCTCGGGAGGTCTGCCGCCCGCTGGAGCAACTTCCTGTGATTACTTGAGATTCTCGGTAATCGCGTTGGAGATAGAGCAGCTTACAGCTTGATGCCCTTTTGGACAGGCCGGAAGCGCGGCTTTGAACGATCGCCGTCCTTTTTCAGGTCGACCGTGCGTCCGGCAGGTATGGATGGGTAATCGGCCGGTGACACGAGTGCCTGGTTCTTCATGGCATCAATGAAACTGACCGCCATCTGGAATTCGTGGTTGAACTCGGTCAGGAGTCTCATCCGCTCCGTGTCGGCCTTGAGATGGCGGGAGTTACCGGCAAACGAAAAGACGAACTCCGGGTTGGAGGAAAAGATGTGCAGCTTCTTGATCTTCTGGTCGGCCAGCTTGGTCTGGACGAATTTTAACAGGGCGAATAAGGCGCCGAACTCCAGATCAACCGGCTGACCGGCCGCGCGGCAGCGGAAGATTATTCCAAACTCCGGAATTGAGAAGGTCATGATGCCATTGGCCACACCCTGAGATTCCAGAGCCTGGTCGATACTGCGATGATTCAGCCCCACAACAAAGCATTTGACGGCGCCCTTGGTATCCATACCCCCGAGTAAGCAACGCCGGTGCCGCCGGCCTGGTTGCCGAACAGGGCAAACTAACAGTCGTCATGGCACAGGGTTAGACGGATGAGAATCCTGTGCCCCAGACGGCAGTCGGCAACTGGGTGCAGATTAAGAAAGAGGCAGTGAAACCGCTTTCATTCTACCGACGATTCCAGGCTCTCTTTGAGATCGGCTTTGGCCTCGATATACTTGGCCGAAGCAGTGGCGTAAAGGGTGCCGTCAGAGCCGCGAGCCTCCCCTTCAGTGAGGTAGACACGACCTTTGCTGCGGGTAATCCATCCGGTGAGGACTATCTTGTCCCCAACCGACACCGGCGCCAAGTAGCGGACGCTCAGTTCAGCGGTAACAGCGATGATTGAGCCGGCCAGGATTGCTTTGATCATGACCTCGTCCAACAAGGTGGCGATAATGCCGCCGTGGTAAATGCCACGGTAACCTTCAAATGCCTCAGTCGCCGTGATCTCGGCTGACGCCTTCCCAGCGTCGAAAAAGAACCGGGCTTTCAGCCCATGGTCGTTGCGATCACCACAAACAAAGCATTTTGAGTATTTGGCTACTTCCTTCATAAGTCCGATCGATCTCTTCGGTTGGGTGGCACCCTCAGACTTGTTTGAGACGGTCACCCAATAACTGTTATATGACACGACTGATTCAACGCCAACAAAAAAAGCCCGGCCTTCAGGCCGGGCTTTGACATATTCCAGTGGACTGGATGTCTTACTGCGGGACGACACAGACGTCAGAGGAATAGCTCCAGACCGTGTTGCCTCTGGTAACCGAGGCGGACATGGTACCGTTGAAGAAGGTCATGGTGACGTTCCAGGTAGTTGTAACCGGGTCGTCATCGTCCTTCTGGTAGATCATCTCGACAGTGGCTGAGACCGACCCAGTGGTGGGGCACTCGCTCCAGCCGGTGTAGTCGGAACACCTGAGCGTAACATTGTTCACGTCGGCGGCGAAGGTGAAATCGCGCCAGACGGTGGAATCGTTCGTTACCGTCTTGGCGTGAACACTGAAATCGCGGGTGCCGGTGAGGGTACTTAGAGTAGTGTTCAGATCATCGAAGGTGAGATCAACAGCTCCGGCGAAAGAGGCATATGTCACCATCGTATCTTCGACATCGAAGGTCCAGTGATGCCTGTAAATAAGCTCATCACGAGTGTTGAAATTACTCATGAGAACGGCGTCGTCCAGGCGGTACTGAATCGAGTCGTGTAGTGAGGTTTGCCACACCGGGTCCCCTTGGGCGTCCTTGTGCGTATACACGATATCGATCTGGTACCATCCGTCAGCGGTGAACGTTGTGTTACAGGTGTCCTGTTGCTCCGGGACCACGGCGTATTGCGGCGGAAGGACGTTGCCGCCTTCCGAGATCCCATTGACGGTGTTGAGTCCGTTCTTGAAGAAACTGACGGTGGAATCGACGAATTCGTCGATCTGACCTTTCAAGACTACGAACTCGGGATCATTCAGCGAACCGGTGATGGTGGTGGGAGTGGTGGACTCATCGTCACCACAGCCGGCTACCAGCATGACCATAATGCCGAATAGGATCGCCAGCCCTGATACGAGAACGCGTTTTTCAAGACGCATGGGCCGTCTCCTTTCTGTCTGTTCCCGCTCAGTGGTCGGCGACTATCGGACTATTTCAGGAGGAAGACCATGATGGCCTTCTGAATGTGCAGCCTGTTCTCCGCCTGATCGAAAACGACCGACTGGGGACCATCCATCACCTCGTCGGTAATCTCCTTATTTCTTTCAGCCGGCAGACAATGCATCACAATCGCTCCTGGGTCGGCAGCCGCCAACAGGGAACCGTTTAACTGATATTTCCTTAGCTTTTCTTCCTTTTCTTCGACCAGATGCTTTTGCCCCATTGAGGCCCAAACATCGGTATAGAGTACATCGGCATCGGCGACCGCTTCTTTAGGATCGGATGTAACCAGTATGCGGCTTTCGCTGTTGGCCTCGGCTTTCCTGAGTATTTCAGCATCCGGACGGCAGTCCTCATCGGTACCGATGCGCAAGTCCAAGGGCAGCCTGGAGGCAAGATTGAGCCAGCTATTGGCGATATTGTTGCCGTCGCCGACATAGGCCACCCGGTAGCGGTCTCGTTTGCCGAGGTGCTCCATGGCCGTGAAATAGTCACCCAGAATCTGGCAGGGATGAACCAGGTCGGTCAGACCGTTTACCACCGGCACCGAAGCATGTTCAGCCAATTCTTCAACGTCGGACTGGGCGAAGGTGCGGATCATGATTGTCGCCACGTACCGTGACAGCACACGCGCCGCATCGGCCACCGTTTCGCGCTGACCTAGTTTGATCTCCTTGTCGGTGATGTAAAGGGCATGTCCACCCAGTTCGTTGATGCCGACTTCAAACGATACTCTCGTTCTGAGCGATTCTTTGGTGAAAATGCACGCCACCGATTTGCCTTCAAACGGCTTTGGCGCCGTCTCCCCTTTCTTCATCTGAGCACACAGATCGAAGAGCTCCAGCAACTCATCGGCAGTCAGGTCGGTGATTTGACAAAGGGAACGAGCCATACTGTCTCCTTTGGAAGGAAGGTTCTTTTCTCAAATTTCGGCTGAATAAAGACGAATGCATGCGATTTGTCAAGCGTAGTGAAATGCGGGGGGGAAAATGGGTTCGTTTTGCGGAAAAACGTTTTAGCATATTGGAATCTCCTGCTAAAACGAAGATTCCTTGGACCGCGGTTCAACCGTCCCCAAATAGACTCTGCTTCAGCATTCTGTGCGGAACTGGTAGTGTCTTTGGGAGGGATCAGATCCCACAGCCCCGCCGCGGCGGGTGGGCCACCGGCCGTGTCTGACGGTGGCCAACCGTTCTCATAGTTCTCACTGTAGAAGATTTCGGTACCCTTGTCGGGGCCATCCAAACGGCCCTCTGGTTCAGAATCGCCCGAATCCGGGCTCGGCTCCGAATCGAACAACTCTCGTAATGATTCCGGGCATTGGTCCACAAAGGCGGGTGTCAACCGGTAGCGCTTCTCCAACATGTCGATCAACCCCTTTGAGATTCGACAGCGATAGACATCCGCGCGCCTTGTAGGCTCCAGGTTGTCAATGTGTTTACGAAGTGTAGCGACTTGCTCAGTGTCCTTCACCTGGTACAGGACATCGTACATAGTGCCGGGCGGAATGGCCAGGAGAGAATCACGCATGGCCTGGTGGTGGGCTTCGAGATCGGTGATCGGTTCCGCCACCCGGAACTTCGTCTCGCCGTAACGTCGTGTCCACATAGTGTCGCCAATCTTGATCCACTGAGTGCCTGCCCCGGTGAGTGGGGTTTTCTCGAATTCGCGCATTTCTTGACGCCTTCTCTCCAGGACTGCAGCTTCGATCTCCGCATCGGTGTAACTCGGGAACTGCCGTT
>JAUWMW010000133.1 GCA_030612965.1 bacterium | reverse complement strand
AGCAGGGTGGTGGAAAACGACCTTTCCGGCCCCCAACTGATGTATCTGTATAAATGACTTGGGAAAAAAAACTACCGGAAGCGAAGAAATTTATAGACAAGAGGGGATTATTTGCTTTTCTTAGGCGTCGATGTTTCGTATCCTTGAGTGTCTCATAGAGTTATATTGAGAAGCGCAACATCAATACGGTGGACTGGAAATAATGAAACGGTTTGTATACAAGGAAAGTCTTCTTCAGGGAGGACTCAGTGACTAAAGCCGATCTAGTTGAGAGAGTGGCCGAGAAGACCGGCCTGACCAGGACGGACGTTGCCGTAGTCGTCGACTCGTTCCTCGACACGGTCAAGAAATCGCTTGAATCCGGGCACGGAATAGAGATCCGTGGCTTCGGAACCTTCAAGGTTAAACTGCGCAAAGCCAGGAAGGCTCGCAATCCGCGGACGGGTGAAGTTGTGCCGGTCCCGGATCGCAAAGTGCCGGTTTTCAAGCCGTCCAACGAGTTTAAGAACATGATAACCAAACAACCGATCTGAAGTCTTCAGGACTCTATGGAGGATTGATGCCGAGCGGAAAAAAACGGAAGCGTCTAAAAATCAAAACCCATAAGCGCAAAAAGCGCCGGCGCGCCAACCGCCACAAGAAGAAAAAGATCTAGCCTAGGCGACTCAATCCTTCGTGAGTAGATGACTGTTCGCTCTGTGTTTCTCAGAAGTGACACAGATGGGTTATTCTGCTATCGTGTTCAGGCTTCGGTCGGCCTTTGGGCCGAACCGGTGAGATCAGATTAGGGCTGCCCGCTGTAACGGCGGGCAGTTGTTTGCTTAGGTCTGCACGCCAAGATACTTCCTCAATAGTTTCAGGAGATCATCTCAAAAAGCGTCCCTTTCTCGCGTAGGGTCAGGGCTTGTCTCTTGCCTGAGACGCGGGGTGACGCAAGACCGCCCGTTGCTCGAGTTCACGGGCGTAGCGAAGAAGTAGCTGTCTCTGCCTCTGTCACAGAAATAAGATGCCCGTAGCAACCTTTCCAAACCTTTTGCGTAAGCCTAAGAAGAAGAAAGTAACTACTTCGTGGAGGTGAATGAAGATGAGGCATCTCTGGATACTCCTGGCCGCCGCTGCCCTAACGCTGATGTTTGCGTTGGCCACTTTGGCTGACAGCAGCGGCCGGATTTACGGCAAAATCACCACTGTCGATGATGACGTGTTTGAAGGGCTGATCCGATGGGACAAGAACGAAGGAAGCTGGGTCGATGTCCTGAATGGCAACAAGGAGTTGCGACGGCATGATCGCTCGAAGAGAACCAAGTACCGTGACCGCGAGCGCTCCATAGAGTTGTTCGGCATTACCATCGCCAGGACCGGCGGAGCCAGCATCAGTTGGGGGAATGTAGCTCAGTCAGGAATGCGGTTTGGTCACCTGGCGTCGTTGGAAGTGATCGATGATGACGCCGCGCTGTTTACGTTGAAATCCGGTGAGACGGTTGAACTTGATGGTGGCTCCAGCGACGTCGGTACGGGAGTGAGGGAGATCATCATCGAGGACCTCGACGAAGGGGAGATCGAATTGGTCTGGGATGATATCGAGCGTATCGACTTCATGCAGGGCGACGGGTCATTGGTCTCTAATCTCGGCGAACGACTATACGGGACGCTCACCACCCGTCGCGGCGATGAATACACCGGCTATGTCTGCTGGGATATTGACGAGCTTTTCACAAGGGACATCCTCGACGGCGACTTGAAGGGTCGCCGGCGTAAGATCAAATTCGGCAAGATCCAATCGATTGAACGCTACAGTTCCAGCGGCGCCACTGTCACCCTCAACAACGGCGATGAACTGCTCCTGCGCGGCACCAACGACGTCGACGATGACAACAGTGGTATTATCATTTCAGATTTGGGGTTCGGGCAGGTCATCGTCCAATGGGACGAGTTCGACCGACTGGATTTCCACGAACCGTCGGAACCGTTGACCTATGCCCAATTCGATGGCGGTCATGAATTGAGAGGGACTGTATTCACTGAAGATGGTGAAGAGTATACGGGCACAATCCGTTGGGATGACGACGAGGAATACTCGTGGGAATTGCTCGATGGGGACTATCGTGACGTCGAGTTCGACATTGAGTTCGGTCTGATTAAGGAGATCGCCAAGAAATCATACCGGTCGTCCATCATAACGGTGTGGGATGGCCGCACTTTCCGCCTGCGCGGTTCCAACGATGTCGACGAAGACAACAAAGGGATATTCATCACGACCAGCGATGGTGATGAGATTGAAGTCGATTGGGAGGATTTCGAGCGCGTCGAATTCGCCCGGAACTGATGTCGCGACAAGCACGATTTTCACGGGCACATAGTTCTCCTACCGCATATACTGTGAACCAACCCATAAGGCCGCCTCACCAAGGCGGCCTTTTGGTGTGTTGATGCGTTGCGTAGCTAAGTGGCCAAAAAAAGGACCACCGGTCGTGGGGCTGACTGGCTTTCAAACCGACTGCCAACCTGTGTCAGGAGTACCAGGGCCCCGACATGATTTGGAAGACACTTATGATTTCTAGTTGACCACCAAGGGGGCCAGGATCATTTCGGGGTTTAGTGGGCGGCAGATGTCCACATCTTCCGAGCCCCTACCCATCCCTAAATCCGCTCTCAACGGACTTTCCAAAAGCCCTTGATATTGTGCGCGGCAGACCTCCCGGTCTGCCCGTTTGAAGGACGTATCCAGTGTAATCAAGGGGCAGACGAGGACGTCTGCCGCCCACAGCAAAGGAATAACCACCACCAGATAGTTTTTGGAAAGTTCCTCAAGAGGGGACTTTGAACAAGTAAACGTTCCATCGCAGGTCATGACTTCCGGTACCTCTGACATCCATCACCGTCGAAACCCCTGCGGTTTCGACAGCCTCTCTTGTCATGTCCGCGCAAGCGGGCATCCTCCTTTTCCGCGTATTCGTAGTACGCGGTTCCTTCAACTAAAGGTCCTGCAATAGCTGTTGTGACCGTCCCTGTTAGAATCCGGAGGTGAGCCTAATTGAACTAGAGCCCAAAATACTCCAAGCGAATGTCGCCCTTTTGAAGTTGCTTGAGAGAAGTTGAGATTCTATCTTGATTTCATTCAGGAGAGTGGCTACAAGGTAGCCAACGAAGAGAGGTTTCGTTCCCATGGCGACGGATGACTCACACGATGATAGAACACGCTCTTTCACCGTCCTAAGCGCAGGCGCCAACATAGGACACTATCAGATCGTTGAGAAGATCGGTGCTGGTGGCATGGGTGAGGTCTATCTGGCGGAAGACACGAGGATGAAACGCAAAGTGGCACTGAAGTTCTTGCCGGCTCACCTGTGTCAGGACGATGACTCGAGGGCACGTTTCTACCGTGAGGCTGAGGCTACCGCCAAGCTGAATCATCCCAACATCGTGACGATCTTCGGAGTTTCCGAGCACGAGGGGCGGCCTTATTTCGCGATGGAACTGGTGAAGGGCCAAACACTGGGCAGTTTGACAAAAGCGGAACATCTCGACTTCGAGCGGATAATCGACCTCACTCTACAAATCTGCGAAGGTCTCGCCGCAGCCCACGAGTCAGGAGTCATACATCGGGACATCAAACCGGCAAACATCGTCGTCGATGAGAAGAACAGACTGCGCCTGCTCGATTTCGGATTGGCGGCTGTCAAGGGCGCCGAGCAGCTTACCAGAACCGGCTCCACCATGGGGACGGTGCAGTACATGTCGCCCGAGCAAGTTCAGGGCAAGGAGCTTGACCACCGTTCCGACTTGTTTTCTCTGGGCGTTGTCGTCTATGGGATGATTACCGGTCGAACGCCATTCGGCCGCGACAACGAAGCCTCCACCCTCAATGCCATCCTCCAAGACGAGCCCGAGCCGCTGGCTCGCTACAAGGCTGATGTCCCCGAAGAGTTGCAGCGCATGGTTTCCAAACTCCTGGAGAAAGACCCATCGATGCGTTACCAATCTGCCCAAGGCGTCACCAGTGACCTCAAACGGATGGTTTCTCGGTCTCAGGTTTCGGTGACGAGTCAAGGGGTTGTTCAGAGAAGACGGGGGCCGGTTTGGTTTGTCGCGGGGACTGGGCTGGTGCTGGTGGTGGCTTTGTCGTATCTGTTCATACAGTGGATGCAGGTAGCCACTACTGGCGGCAGAAAAATGCTGGCGGTTCTGCCGTTTGAGAACCTGGGGCTGCCTGAGGACGAGTATTTCGCTGAAGGTATCACAGAGGAGATCCTTGTCAACCTGTCGCAACTTTCCGGGCTGGGTGTTATTTCTCGGTCCAGTACAAACAAGTACAAGGGCAGCGACAAGAGTCTGAAGCAGATTGGAAAAGAACTCGGGGTCGACTACATTCTCATGGGCACTATACGCTGGGACAAGTCCAGCAAAGAAGAACGCCTGCGAATCAACCCAAGGCTGGTACAAGTCTCTACCGACGTCAATCTCTGGGCCAATCGGTACACGGTCGTTCTCAATGACATCTTTGCCGTCCAGGCAAGCGTGGCTCGCAAGGTAGCTGAGGCGCTCGACATTACATTACTTGTAACCGAACAGGAAGCCGTGGCTCGGCAACCAACAGATGACCCAGAAGCATACGACTACTATTTGCGCGGCAATCAGTACTATGACGTTACCCACGATGGTCTGCGAAACGCCGAAGCAATGTATCAGTCGGCTATCGAACTCGAACCGGAATTCGCACTGGCCTATGCAAAACTCGGCATGGTTCACACACAGATGTACTGGTATTACCATGACCGATCGCCCGAACGGTTAGCGGCGGCCCGGGAGGCGGTGGATAGATCCATAGAGTTTGCTCCAGATCTTGCCGAAGCTCACTTTGCTCTGGGCTGGTTCTATTATCATGGTGACAGGAACTATGAAAAAGCTTTGAAGCAGTTTGCATTAGTGGCCCAGAAGCAGCCGGGCAACAGCGACGTAATCTATGCCACCGCCCAGGTGCAGCGACGACAGGGTAGATGGTCTTCGGCCGTAGACAACTTCAGACAGGTTGTGCTGGCCGATCCACGCAGTGCCTGGCGAACGTCGGAGTTTGCAGGGACTCTGGTCAGCCTGCGAGAATACGCCGAGGCTGAGAAGCTCTTCGACAGGGCCATCAGCCTTGCTCCGGACCTCAAATTTGCCTTTTTCCAGAAGGCTCTCATGTGTCTGGTGCGGGACGGTCATACAGAGCATGCACGACAGGTGATCGCCGCCGCTCTTGGGACCAACGAACGTTGGGCCGAAATAACCTATCTTGAGATCATACTTGATATGGTTGACAGTGACTATGATCATGCCCTGGAGTTCTTGTCCTCGGCCGGAGGGTCATCGGCTATGATCGCTACCGGAACGGCCGAATACTATCTTCAGAAAGGCGACATCTATCGCCATCAGGGTTTTGCAGGCTATCCTCACTATTATGATTCAGCCATCGCTGTGCTTCAGGATCAGATCACACTGGGGGCCGACCAGTATCCACACTACTTGCACGTTTTCATCGGGAAGGCTTATGCAGGTTTGGGTCAGAAAGAAGATGCTATCCGAGAAGGCTTGCTGGCCGTAGAATGCCTTCCGGTCTCTGAAGATGCCTTCGTGGGACCTGACCTTGTTGCCGTGTTAGCTGAGATATACTGCCTTGTGGGAGAATATGATCTGGCCATAGATCAATTGGAGTATCTGCTGTCGATCCCGTCATGGACTTCGGCATCGCATGTCGCCACCTGGCCGGAGTATGCCCCCCTGCGCGATCATCCTCGTTTCAAGGCTCTGGTGAAAAGCGAGAGAAGCGACAACGATTCGTAGCGGCACTTGTTCGCTAGCACTATATCGGTGGCAGGACTGGCCATACGGATCGTAAAACCTTGCCATAATCGACTAATTGCCTATATTATTAGCACTTGGCCCAATCTGTACGAGCGATTGACTCACCGCATTGAGTCAGCAGCAAAGTGATCTCAGATGTTGCTCATAGATAATGACAGTAAACCGAAAGGCCGATATAACTGAATTGCTAACCTTTTTATCTTCGGGAGGTTCCCCGTGCTATCTCGTACATGTTGTTTTCTGTTATGGACGGTAGCTCTGCTCACCGTCATCTCACCCTTACAGGCCGATGTGCCGCAGCTACTCAACTACCAGGGAGTTCTGACGAACGACGCTGGGGTTCCGGTGACGACGTCGGTTGAAGTTGTTTTTTCGATCTGGAATGATGAAACCGCCGGTGATTCGCTCTGGTCGGAGCAGCAGACAGTCACTCCTGATGCCGACGGTGTGTTCAGTGTCCTGCTCGGGTCGGTTTCTCCCATTCCGGACTCTGTGTTCGCCGGAACAAGTACCTATCTTGGTGTCAAGATCGGAGTGGATCCCGAGATTGATCCTCGGAGTCGGATTGTGTCGTCAGGGTATGCCTATCGTGTCGGCACGGTCGATGGTGCTTCCGGTGGAATAATCTCAGACTCGCTCATTGTCACTGACGGTGCCGGCGACACGACCACGGTGCAACCGCAGCGGATAGTAATCCGTGGCGCGGGCGGCGACGTGACTGCTGAGTACTCATCTGACCAGATGATCATGAGTTCTGCCGGTA
>JAUWMW010000145.1 GCA_030612965.1 bacterium | reverse complement strand
TTGGAGCTATCGAACTTCTTTCCTTTCTCGCCGGTTTCGGTCTGGAGCCAGCCGGTGTAATGGACATCCACCGTCACGCCCTTAACCGCCTCATCGCCGTCGCCTACAACATGATCGACATATCTCAGTCCGGATTCGGTTGTGACGACTTCCATTTTCTTCTCCTTGTCGGCAGCGGCGGGTTGTTCGTTTTCATCGGTGGTCTTGGTTTTCGCTTCGGTGGTGTCCTTGCTCTTGACTTCGGTAGTGTCCTTGGTCTTGACCTCGGTTGAGTCAGAACAAACAACGCTGCCGACCATGAAGGCCAACAGAGTCAACATGATGAAGAGATACCTCATGTTTTTCCTTTCCAGTTTGAGAAATCCAATTCCTGATTATTCATACCATTATTGTTTCTTGTCGTTTAGCGCCGGTGGAGACGATACAGATTTCGACTCCCAACTCGTCTGCAATGTACCGCAGATAGGCTTGGGCGTTTGGCGCCAGATCGTCAAAAGCCGTTAGTCCGGTACTGTCTTGCGACCATCCCGGCAGCGTGTGGTAAACCGGCTTAACCTGGTTCAGGCGGGCCAGGTCGAGCGGAACCTCGGTGAGTGTTTCGCCGGCCAATTCATAAGCCTGACAGACCTTGATTTCCTCCAAACCGTCCAGCACGTCGAGCTTGGTGACGGCGATCGATTCGACACCGTTGAGCCTGACTACGTGGCGCAGAGCCACCAGGTCAAGCCAACCACAACGTCGCGGTCGACCGGTGGTGGTGCCGTACTCGTCGCCTTGCGTGCGCAGTCGCTCACCTGTTTCGTCCACCAACTCGGTAGGGAAAGGACCCGCTCCAACCCGAGTAGTGTAGGCCTTGATAACTCCGACCACTTCATCGATAGCTTTGGGACCGACACCCAGTCCGGTGAGGGCGCCGCCGACGGTAGTGTTTGACGATGTGGCAAACGGATAAGTACCGAGATCGACATCCAAAAGACTTCCCTGCGCACCCTCGTACAGAACGACTTTCCCCTGCCGAATGGCATCGTTGAGCAGTCGGGACACATCGACCACCAGCGGTTTGAACAGGTCGGTCAGGGTCATCAGTTCTTCGTAGGTACGATCCAAATCAGCTCGTTCATCGGTAGAACCGGCGAAGTACTGCTGCTTGATGACGCGCTGATACTCCAGCCGCCGCTTCAGGCGGTCAGGGGCAAACAGATCGACGATGCGAATGCCGTGACGCGCCACTTTGTCGACGTAGGCCGGTCCGATACCGCGCTTGGTGGTTCCGATACTGCCGGTGCCGCGCGCTTGTTCCTGCACGTCATCGATCAGCTTGTGGTAGGGAAGGACAAGATTGGCCGCCGGTGAGATCCAGAGTCGCCCCTGATGGCTGATCCCCTGAGTGGCCAGGAGGTCGAGCTCTTCCTTCACGCCGAACGGATCGAGCACCACGCCGTTGCCGATAACACACTGTTTATCGGGATGAATAATGCCGGACGGCAGCAGGTGAAACTTGAATTTTCGGTCGTCCACGACAATGGTGTGTCCGGCGTTGGCGCCGCCCTGGAAGCGGGCGATAATGTCGGCTTCGGCGGCCAGGAGGTCGACGATCTTGCCTTTGCCTTCATCACCCCACTGACAACCAAGTACTATCCTATTCTTAGCCATATCTGTTCTACTCTTTATTGTCGCTTGACGGTGATCAGATCACCGATTGCCGCCAGCAGTTCGTTCTTTCCTTCGCCGGATACCGACGAGAACGCAATCGACGGCAGGCCCAGTTCACTTTCCACTTGACGTTGTTTACGATGCACCTTGTCGCGATTGAGTTTGTCAGTTTTGGTTACGACGATCAGAGCCGGCAGTTGGCTCTCATTTAGCCAACTAAGCAATTGCAGATCTTCATCGGTTGGTTCGCGACGGCAATCCAACAGAAGCACCAACCCGGCCAGGGTTTCGCTGCCGTGGAGGAACCCTTCAATCAGCTTGCCCCAGCCGGCTCGTTCCGTCTTGGAAACTCGAGCGTAACCATAGCCGGGCAGGTCAACGAAGTAAAACCGTTCGTTGACCAAAAAGAAATTGAGCGAGCGCGTCTTGCCGGGAGTGTTGGACACCTTGGCCATTTTACGGTGTCCCACCAGGCGGTTCAGGAGCGTTGACTTACCCACGTTGGAACGCCCGGCGAAGGCGATCTGGGGTCGCCGGTCGTGGGGTAGCTTGTCCAAATGAAAAACAGAATCGACGAACTCACACTGGCGAATTTTCAGCACGTTAGGTCTACGCCTCTCCGTTTCCGATGGGAACAATGAGATCACACCCTGGTGATTCATCTCCCGGCGCCCAAATGACGCGATCCTATGATCCGGCGTTTCGGCCGGCCAGCCGATTTTTCAGTCATAACCAATTTCAGTACCGCCGCCACGGTGCGGACGTAGTGCAGCGTCATTCCGTCAAGCAATTCGGCCTGAAGCTCCGACACATCCTTGCGGTTTTTCTCCGGCAGGACAATCACGTTGATGCCCAGGCGCTTGGCGGCCAGCAGTTTTTCGTTAAGACCACCCACCGGCAGCACATCGCCGGTAAGAGTGATCTCACCGGTCATGGCCAGGTCGGTACGAACCGGAACGCCGGTAAGACTCGACAGCATCGCGGCCAGCAAAGTCACTCCGGCTGACGGACCGTCTTTCGGTACCGCCCCTTCGGGAATATGTACATGCAACTCCAGGTCTTCGAAGAAATCTTCGGAAAGACCATAACCGACGGCATGGTTCCTAATGTATGACAGGGCCGCGGTGGCCGATTCCTGCATGACATCGCCGAGTGAACCGGTCAGCGTCAGCTTGGCTTTGCCCTTCATGGGAACAACTTCCACCGGCAACACCTCGCCGCCCAATTCGGTCCAAGCCAGGCCCACGGCGTAGCCCACAGTCGGCCGCGATTTGACACTCGTGCCGGTATACCTGGGCGCTCCCAGGGTCTTGGAAACCTTGGCCCGCTTGTAAGTAATCCGCTTGACCCGTTTGCCGTCAGCCAGCCCGACCGCGGTTTTGCGCATCACTGAGGCCATTTGCCGTTCCAACTCACGCACGCCCGCCTCCCGCGTGTAGCGGCGGATGATCTCGTAGATGGCATCATCATCAAACGTCACGGGGATGTCGGCCAGACCGGTCAGTTTCTTCAGTTTCGGGGTGAGAAAATCACGAGCGATAGCCGCCTTCTCAAAATCAAGGTATCCGGGTAAATTGATGATCTCCATCCGATCCTTCAGCGCCGGCGGAATCGAGGAGGTGGTGTTGGCGGTGGTGATAAACAAGATGTCCGACAGATCGTACTCGACCTCGATATAGTTGTCGATAAAGGTACAGTTCTGCTCGGGATCGAGCACTTCCAGAAGCGCCGAGGCCGGATCGCCGCGGAAGTCACTGCCGATTTTGTCTATTTCATCAAGCAAGAAGACCGGGTTGGAACTCTTCACCTTCTTGATCGACTGAATGATCCGCCCCGGCATGGCGCCGATGTAAGTACGACGGTGACCCCTGATCTCTGCCTCATCGTGCACCCCGCCCAACGACATGCGAGCAAACTGACGGTCCAGAGCACGCGCAATCGATCGACCCACCGAGGTTTTCCCGACACCCGGAGGTCCCACCAGACAGATGATCGGTCCGCGTACTTTGCCGGCCAGCCTCATCACGGCCAAATGCTCAAGGATACGTTGCTTCGGTTTCTCCAGGCCAAAATGGTCGCCGTCGAGAATCGAGCGAACGCTCTTGAAATCAAGACGGTCCTCGGAACGTTCCTCCCACGGCAGGGCCAACAGCCATTCGAGATACGATCTAACCACTCCCGACTCGGCCGCGAACGGATGCATCCGGGACAGTTTCTTGATCTCCTCCTCGGCTCTTGTCTTGACGCGGTCGGGATAATTACCGCTCTCCAGACGAGCGAGGAGGTCATCAACATCAGTGCCGGGATCATCGTACTGCCCCAACTCCTCCTTGATCGCCTTCAACTGCTGCTGCAAGTAGAACTCGCGCTGACTGCGCGACATCGACTCGCGCACGGTTCCATCAATCTCCTGCTCGAGATTGAGTATTTCAATCTCCTCTTTGAGCACGGCCGACAGAATAACCAATCGTTCCCGCACCGACAGAGCCTCTAATAGTTTTTGCTTCGTCTCCAGCTTGTGTATGAGGTGAGCGGCCACGGTGTCGGCTTGCTGGTGGTAATCTTCGATGGCCGCCAGCGACACCAAGACCTCGTCCGGAATGCGACGGTTCAACCGAACATACTCGGCGAACTTCTCTCCCACGGTGCGCGAGAGCGCCTCAGTTTCGCGGTCGCCTTTACGTACATCCTTGGAGACAACATCGACCTCGGCTTCGATGAACCGCCCACCGGTGGATATCTCGGCCACTTCAGCCCGCACCAGACCTTCCACCAGCACCTTCAGCATTCCGTTAGGCATTTTCATAACCTGGAGAATGCGGGCCACCACTCCGACCGTGTAGAGATCATCGGCCTCGGGATTGTCGACATCAGCCGAGCGCTGCGCCAAAAGCAATACCAACTTGTCTTTGACCATCGCATCCTGCAGGGCATTGACGGTGAACTCGCGGCCTATCAGGAGGGGATACATCATGTGCGGGAAAACAACTACATCGCGCACCGGGATCACCGGCAACCGCTCGGGGATATCAAACGTTTCGGAGTTGTGAACCATTTTCATAACCAAATCTCATCTTTCTGCCTGAAGCCAGGCAAACGTTGGAAGATAAGCAAAACTTGCTCTGAGGCAAACAGCTTTTTGGTGATTCGGGTTGGCCGGAATCCGGCCCAGGTAGATGGCACGCTCCGCAACGCGCTGAAAACCCGAATTCGCTGGAATCAGGCCACAGTTCTCGCCATGGAGGAGTCACCCCATTCCCGGACGAATCGGCCAAGTGTCCCCTGCAGTTGATAAATAGTGGTGCTTCGGCAACTATCTCTGATGTGAGTAAAAGGCACTGCGATAAAACATACCATTGTCAGGATAAAAAGACGGGCTCAACAACCCTGAACATATTATCTGCCGCCTGATTGTCAATGCCGTCAGAAAGCTCAGATGGTCGGGGAAGCGCAAAATCGCTTGACGAACACCGGGCGGCTGCGTATTTTGTTATCGTACAAGACGAGTGAACGCTGTCGGGTCAGACTGATATGTTAGTGCGGGTTTGATACGGCTCTTATATCCATACTGAGTCTATGTTATGTGCTCGCACAACGAGGGCTGTTATAGTCCGCCTTGTAGTGGGTTTCACACGGACTCAGTCGCAAGGTTCATCCGAAGTCGCGATAATAGTGTAGCGTTCAGATACCGTGGTGATTGACGGATGGAGTGACCGCAGCCGATTGGTCATCTTCGACAGCATAATCAGACGAGTCGCAGGCACTGAATGAACTTGATTCTTATAGTAAGCAGACGGGTAAACATTCTCGATCGAACCGCAAGGAGGCAGATGAGATGACTATCAAGACAGTTTTGGCTCTTGGACTTTTGTTGATATTGGCGGTCGGTCCCGCCGATGCCGGTACTGACGGTCTGGGTGCTCCTGACACCGTGGACCTCGTGGTGGTAGTGACACCGCACGCTGCGACCGCTCAATTGCAGGTACAGTTGGATCTCTATGTGTTCAATGATTCCAACAACGTATGGGGGGCCACCATGGGATTCAGTTGGGACAACCCGAATCTTCAAATGGACAGTGCAATCACGACCGACTTGGCCGATATGTTTGAGATTGGGCCGTTCGTATATGAGGACGACGACATCGACTTAACCAATACCAACCAGCGTTTCCTCTTCGGTGGCTCCAAGATATCCGGCACCGGAATACCGCCCGGTGATAACAGAAGGTTGTGGGCTTCGTACTACTTTACCCTTTCAGACTGGAGTGTAAATGACTCGATAGTCGTCGACACTCTGGCGTTCAGTTCCTCGAGCGTATACAAGTTTATCGGCGGACAGGGCGTAGGGAGCTATTTCCCGTTTTTCACCGGCAAGAATGTGATTCATGATCCGGATTACACGGAGCCGGTCAATCTGATTGTCACCCCCGACTCGCTGCATTTCTCCACGATTGAGGGAGGCAGCAATCCCGCCGGTCAGGCCTTCGAGGTGGCAACGGACGGCGATCCGGTGTTTTTCGAGTTGAATGAGGACGCCGACTGGCTGATTGTGACCCCGATCCAGGGCAATACGGTGCAGACGATTAATGTCAGTGTCAATTCCATCGGGGTGTCAGCCGGTTTGTACATTGATACTATAGAAGTGGTTTCAGCCGAAGCGGCTAACTCGCCACAACATGTTGTGGTGACCCTGACTATTGAACCGCCATCGCCGGAAATCGCGGTCGAGCCGAGCGAGTTCTTTTTCAACGCCATTGCCGGCGGCGACAATCC
>JAUWMW010000079.1 GCA_030612965.1 bacterium | reverse complement strand
GTCGGTATGCACGCTGGAATAGAGCCGTCCAAAGCGGCTGAGTTCTCTTTTCTGCTGGCCATTCCGGTCATTGGTGGCGCGGCTCTGCTGAAAGCAAAACAATTGGTCAATCTCCCTTCCGAGTTGGTCAGTCAATATCTCATTGGTGGTCTTGTGTCGTTTCTTGTCTCACTGGTTGCCGTCTATCTTGTGCTGGCGGCGGTGCGGCGCGGCAAGTTTGAGTATTTTGCATATTATTGTTTTGCTGCCGGCGGACTGGGGTTGTATCTTTTTGTCTAAATGAGCAAGAGGATTCTGACCATCCGATTCGGTTCGTTGGGGGATGTCCTGCTGACATCGGCGGCGCTGGCCAACCTTCGTATCAGCTTCCCTGATCATTCGATCACCTACCTGACTAAAGAGAGTTTTCGTTCCGTGGTCGAACGGTTCGGCACCGTCGACGAGTTGATCACAATCCCCGACAACGCTGGCCTGACCGATTTCTATCGGCTGCTGGCGCGGCTTGGTGAAGCCCACTTCTCCTACATAATCGACTTGCACGGCAACACGCGATCATACTTGACGCGAACGCTGCTCACTGCCGACAACAAGGTTGTGTATCCCAAGCGACGCCTGGAACGATTTCTTCTTACGCGGCGTCATAAGCGGATTCCCAAGCAGTTTCCGCATACGATTGATCTCTACAATACCGCGGTGACCGAGCTGGGCGGTAAGGTGTTCTGTCATCGACCGATTTTGCGCCCGGAGGGTGGGGAGTCAGTTGACTCGCCGGTGCGCGAGTTGAACGACCACGAACCGTTTGTCGTGATTGCGCCGGGAGCAGCACACGACAACAAGCAATGGCCGAAGGAGCGGTTTGCTGAAGTGGCCGACCGGCTGCGTCGCGAGCGCGGCGTTTCTATCGTGTGGGTGGCCACCGAAAAAGACCGAGCCTGGCCGGAACTACAAGCGGTCTTTCCGCCTGGCGCATTTGTTGAATGTATCAACCAGCCGCTGGCGGAACTGGCTTCGATCATCGCGCAGGCTCATGCGACAGTGGCCAACGACTCTGGCATTGCTCACCTGTCCTCGGCCGTTGGTACGCCGGTTGTCGCCGTATTCGGTCCGACCCATCCAGCCCTGGGTTTTGCTCCGCGCGGTCTCTATGATCGGGTTGTTGAGGTGGACGAAGAATGTCGCCCCTGTTCGCGTCATGGTCGCACACCCTGCTATCGCGAGAAACGTTTCTGCTTCGATCGCGTGACGCCGGAGATGGTGTTTACCGAGGTCGGTCGCATCCTGACTCACACTGTCGGTGCTCAGGGCGCTCTATTTGTCGATCGGGACGGCACCGTGATTGTTGACAAACATTTCTTGTCTGATCCCGACCAGATCGAATTCGAGGATGGCTCCGTCGAGGCGCTCAAACGGGCTCAGGAGTTGGGGCTGAAGATTGTCATTATATCGAACCAATCAGGGGTGGCGCGAGGTCTCTTTGATCTGTCAACGGTCGAACGGGTCAACGCTCGCTTGATAGAAATGTTAGCTAAGCGAGGCGTGGATATCGACGCGTTGTACTATTGCCCGCACCATCCTCAGGGGCGGGTCCGTGAGTTTGCCATCACCTGTGATTGTCGTAAGCCCGCGCCGGGGATGCTGGAGGAGGCCGCACAACAACTGGGGGTTGATCTAAGACGATCGTACGTGATCGGTGACAAGCTCGACGATGTCTACCTTGGCTACACGTCGCCGGTGCGTGCCTTCATGGTTCGCTCGGGCAAGGGCGCCGCCGAGGAACAACGGTTGCTCAACTATTGTATTAATGGTGGAGTCAAGCTGTTTGATAATTTGGCGGCCGCCATAACGTCTATTGAGAGAGATTGTCGCCATGCTTAAGGAAGCGGCCTTTTACCAATCAATATCCGACGACAAGTTGCTATGTCAACTGTGTCCGGCTGAGTGCAAGCTGGCCGAGGGTCAGGTTGGTATCTGTGGTTGCCGCTTCAACCGGCAGGGGAAACTATACACCGACAATTACGGTGAGGCCGTCACGCTGGCTATTGATCCGATTGAGAAAAAGCCGCTTTACCATTTTCATCCCACCACTAACATCTTGTCAACCGGGGCTAACGGCTGCAACCTGGGTTGCCTGCACTGTCAGAACTGGACGATCTCGCAGAGCAAGACACATACCACGTACATAGAGCCTGCCGCGCTGGTTGAGGCTGCGGGTAAACATGGTTCGATTGGCGTGGCTTTCACCTATACGGAGCCGATAATCTGGTATGAGTATATTATGGACACGGCGCCTTTGCTTCACGAAGCCGGCTACAAAGTGGTGCTAGTCACCAATGGATATATCAACGCCGAACCACTCTCTCACTTGCTTGAACATATCGACGCCGCTAATATCGATCTCAAGGGGATGCGACCGGAGTTTTACAAGAAGGTTTGTAAAGGGAAACTGGAGCCGGTATTGGAGACAATCAGGACGGTCGCAGCCTCGCACGTGCATCTTGAGTTGACCAATCTGTTAATACCGGGAAAGAATGATTCTGACGAGGACATTACCAGGCTGGTTGAGTTTGTGGCGTCGATTTCGGATAGGATACCGCTGCATCTTTCGGCTTACCATCCGCAGTACAAACTGAACATTGAAGCAACACCTGCCGACACCATGTTAAGAGCGTTTTCTATCGCGCAATCAAAGCTCAAGCACGTGTTTCTCGGCAACGTTGCTCTTACGGATGGGTCCGATACTGCTTGTGCCTCGTGCGGACACAAACTGATCAGGCGCTCAGGGTATCGCACGGAGATAGTCGGTTTAGACGGCAGCAAATGTTCAGAATGCGGCGCTGAAACAGGCATTGTGCGGTGATGCTATGGGTTGTGCGTCGAATGAAACGGCTGCGGTTTCTCAGGTGGATGCGTCGGTACAGATTGGCAGGACGATGAACATCAGCAGACACCATCTCGTCTGTATAGAGATTTCTTAATGGCAAGACAATGATACACGGTTCGTCCGACAAATACAGAAACCCGAGACTCATGTCGCTGTTGGTCCACTCCAGGTGGCTTACGATAGCAATCCTGGCAGCTATTTTCGTCATGGGTGCGGTCGGCAAGAGCTATGCCCAGTTCTATTTCGGCAAGAACAAAGTGCAGTATGCTCGTTTTGACTGGCAGGTGATGACCACCGAGCACTTCCGGATCTACTTCTATGCCGAAGAAGAGCAACTGGCTCAGACTGCGGCGAGATTGGCCGAGACATCGTACCGAGTGCTGGCAGCAAAGTTCAACCATGAGGTGAGGAAGACAATTCCGCTGATCATATATTCGTCCCCCACATATTTCTCACAGACCAACGTCCTGCCGGGACTCATGCCGGAATCCGTGGGGGGCTTCATCGAGTTCATGAAGGGTCGGGTCGTCGTGCCGTTCAACGGTTCCTACGGTGACTTCACGCATGTTATCCGCCATGAGATGGTTCACGTTTTCATGATCGATCGGCTGAGGGCTGCGCTTGACCGTCGACCACGGACGCGGAGTTTCTATCCGCCGCTGTGGTTCACCGAGGGGCTGGCCGAGTACTGGTCCAACGACTGGCGGACCAAGGCCGACATGGTTGTTAAAGATATGGTGATTACCGATAAACTGATCCCGATCAATCGGCTGTACACGATACGCGGGTCATTCTATATGTACAAACTGGGCGAGTCGATTTGCTACTTCATTGATTCGGCATACGGTCCTGACAAAATACCAAGGCTATTTGAGAATTGGCACAAGGCGAAGGATTTCAATGAGGTGGTGGCACTGACACTCGGCGATGACCTCAACAAACTATCGGAAAAGTGGGAATACCACCTGAAGAGAAAGTACTTCCCGGAGATCAGGGAGTTGGGTCTTCCCAGGATGGAGTCGAGGCGCATCACCACCCATCTGTTTTCCGAGAAAGGTGTGCCCATTCGCTGGGATGATGGTAACGGCGCTCGGGACTGGATCGTGTACAAGGCGTATCGTCGGGGCTACTCGGGGATCTACATGCGCCCTATCGATGAGAAAAAGGGAGGGGTCCGCACCTTGCTCAAAGGGGAGCGATCGGCTGACTATGAGTCACTGCATCTTCTCAGGTCCGGGATCGACGCCAACGATTCGGGGATCGTTGTTTTTTCGTCCAAGTCAAAGGATGCCGATGTTGTCTATCTCTATGATCTGAATGAAGACCGGGTCACCCGGCGCTATGAATTCGATGAATTGATCGAGGCTCGTTCTCCACGTTTATCACCTGACGGGCAGCGAATTGTGTTCTCGGGTGTACGCAAGAATGGTTTTACGAATCTTTATGTGCTGGGCTTGGCGACAGGAACTTACCGGGCGCTCACTGACGATGTGTATCATGACACCGATCCGGTGTTCTCTACCGACGGCCTTCGTGTGGTTTTTGCATCGGACCGTGGTCCCCACGGAGATGACCGCGCATTGAATCTCTTCGAAATCGATATAGATAGTCATCGGATAGAGCAGCTAACTTTCGGTAACTACGATGATCAAGCGCCGGAGTGCGCCGACCGGGGTGTATACTTCTCGTCCAACCGCACCGGCACCTACAATCTTTTTCTGTTGGACGAGGCGGGTCAGTTGACACAGCAATCCACCTATGTTACCGGCGCCTTTGATCCACGACTGACCGGGGACGGTTGTCGCCTGACGTACACAGGTTACCAGGATATGGGCTACCGTATCTATGAAATGGATTTACCGCAGAGCGCGAAACCGGTGGAACAGCCTCATTCGCTGGGTCATTCCTCATGGCGTCCGCCGCAGATCGATCGCAAGTATAGTCGTTCATCGGTCAAGTATGATACTGACTACTCCTTTGACATCGCTCAGTCGTCCGTCGGATACGATCCGGTCTACGGTTCCCTCGGTGGCTTTCAGGCAGCCATGTCCGATGTTCTGGGCAACCGCGCCTACTACTTTCTCCTGACCAATACCGCTGCGACCAGCGACGAGCTGTTGGAATCGTTCAACATCGGTGTCACCTATGTCAACAAGGAACGCAGGCTTAACTGGGGTATTGGTTTGTATCATCTCTACGATGAGTACTTCAATGATTTCGATCAGTATTACTTTGAACGCCAGGCCGGTGGCATCGTACTCTTAAGCTATCCCATGTCCAAGTTCCATCGCGTCGACCTGACCACGCTGGCGCGGTACTCCAAGCGTGACAGTCGTTTTCGTTTCAACGAACGAGAGGCGTTCCTGGTCACTCACTATGTCAGTTGGGTTTTCGATAACTCGCTTTGGGACATATCGGGTCCGATCGAGGGGAGACGTTACAATCTCACGCTGGGCGTGACCAACTCGCTTGATCAGGGCAGCAACTTCAGTCGCACCGCTTTGGCTGACGTGCGACACTATTTCCGACTCGGCCGCTACTCGGCTGTGGCCAATCGACTGTTTGCCTACACCTCCGCAGGCAAAGAACCTCAGAGAATCTATTTCGGCGGCAGTTGGTCGTTTCGTGGCTATGATCGCAACGCTTTCTATCACAGAAACGTCTTGTTTGCCTCCACCGAGTTACGCTTCCCCTTAATCGATGTGTTGATGATTGGTTTGCCGTTCGGCGGATTCGATTTCCGCCGCATTCGCGGGGCCCTGTTTTTCGATACCGGGTCGGCTTGGGACGACCAGTTTGACCGGTTTCTGGGCTCGTTTGGTTTCGGATTCAGGGTGGCGTTGGGCTATGTCGTGCTGCTTCGGTTCGATTTCGCGCGTACGACCGACTTTGAAACGGTCAGCGGCGATACTGACTTCGACTTTTTCTTTGGGTGGAACTTCTGATGACGTATCGTCTTTCTCTGATAGCACTGATAGCACTGATAGCACTGATAGCGCTGCTTCTATTGAATGTCGGTTGTTCGCGTCGCTTTCGGCTGAGCGATGAGCAACTGACCCTGCCTTCGGCCTGGCCCTTTTATCGTGGCTCTATCCAGAGCCTTGGCACCGTCGAGTCGGACAGCTTCAACGGCCATCTGAACATTCTATGGGAGAAAAGTATCGGCGACAAGCCGGCAGGGCCTCTCACTATCAGTCACGGCGTCCTGATATATCCCGGGTCAAGGCGCAAGATTCGTTTTTTTGACCAGCTCGACGGCGATTATCTCGGGCACTGGCAGGCCAAAAGGTCGGTCCAGACCGGCTTGACCATGATTGACTCCTTGGCTTACTATGGAACATCGCTGCCATATGAGCGGCTCTGTTGCATTGACCTGGCCCATCGCCGACGGGTTTGGCGGCGATGCGTAAAGGATGTTGCAGCGGGGACGATAATAGTAGATAACAGCCTGATTGTCGCCTCCAGTTCCGGTTTACTGCAGGCGTTCGACGCCCATAACGGCAGCCTGCTGTGGAGTCTGGAAGTGGAAGGCCTCCTGGTTGCCGGGCCGACTTGTGACGCCGAGAAGGTGTATCAGCCGGTCGACAACGGGACGCTGCTGGCGGTAGCTGTCGAGGATGGGCAGGAGTTATTTCGGGTGGAGTTGCCGGAACCTGTGGCAGCCTCCGTGGCCGTGGATGACATGATCTATGTATCCGGTATTCACGGCACCGTGTTTGCCCTGGACAGCGACGACGGCCGTATCGTTTGGCAGACATCCCTGGGCGGGGATGCCTGGACCGCACCGGCGGTACTGGACGGCAGGCTGTTTGTGGGTCTCAGCAGCGGCGAACTGGTAGCGCTTCAGACTACGACCGGTGAGGAACTCTGGCGCTTCCAAACGGTCGAAGTGGTGCGGGCCTCGGCCACGGCAATTGGAAAGTTCGTGGTGGTCGGCACCATGGGCGGCAAGTTGTTCTGCCTGGAGGCCGCCACCGGTACGGTGGTTGATCAACGCCAAATGGACGGCGCCATTGCCGTGCCTCCGGTTTCCGATGGAAGGCGACTGTTTGTCGCTACCGATGAAGGAGAGATTACCTGTTTTGGGGATGAACATGAAGAAATCAGCCGACTCAATCAACGAATCGATTCTGGCTGCCGACCTCAACGAACTGGCCCATTCTCTGGTCAGGGAGTTGGCCATGGCCGCTCGCAAGGTTTCAATCTACGGTTCCGGCCATCCGATGGCTCTCAGGGCGCTGGAGAAACCATTCCTCGCCTTCGAATGGATCTTCCGCTTTAAGCGGTATATCAATCTCAATCTCTCTCGGGGCGAGTTGTACATCCTAAACATTCGTCTGAAGGACAGTGTTTTCGTGCAGGAAATCGTTCGCTACATGCAGCAACTTGATGTCGAGGCACTCCTGTTCGAGCATCGCCTCACCATGAATGAGTTTACGCGTTTTGTTGATCGCTTTGTCAAACGAGTCGACCAGTCGGACCACCGGAATCTGTTGACCAGTGTTTTGCGTGAAAACAAGGTCGACACGATCGAAGTGAATTCCGAACATGCCTTTGCCATGTTCGAGAACAACAAGCAATATCGCGGCGATGTACAGGCGGACTTCTCAGTCAAGAGCTTCGTCATGCAGCGCCTGGGCGACGGTCCTTCGCTTCTGGCACAGATCGATGCAACCGGTCAGGAGGCGCTGGACCAACACGACATAGACTTCGATGTCGACATTATTCGTTACTTGTTACCCGAGAAAATAGCGTCGCTCGACGGCGATATTATACGGACGCACCTGTCTGCTTTGGCGAGTAAGATTGCAGGAGAGCAGGATGCCGATCGAAAGCAATCGCTGGTGCAGTCTTATCAGGCGGCTTACCGACTGACGGATTACCACCATGACCGAAACAAGATCGTCGACGCTCTGGACGAATCACTCGAGCAGTTGGATGCGTCCAGCAAGCTGGTCCCGCAGATGACGACTCCATCCAGCGCTATTCGACTGGAGGTTGGCGGCAAACTCGATCAGTTGGTTCAACAATTCCTGCAGGGTGCGGAAGAACAACCGAACCTCAAAGAGTACACAGATGGTTTTTCGCGTCTGTTGAAAACCGGGCAGCAGGGCAAGGCGATTCAGGTAATCTCTGAATTGATGGACCTTTTGGAAGCGCCGGAACCGATGCGACGTCAGATCGCCCTGGCTCTTCTGGAAGGCGCCGTGCAGTCGTTCAATCTCATGTCCGATACAGCCGTCTGTGACGTCGTTATCGGGCGCGTGATCGACCGTTTGAAAACGAAAAACGAAACCTACGAATACTCCGAGGTCATCTGGACGCTGATAGAGAAGAGTTTGTCATCGGATCGGTTCGATCTGGTGGCGCGACTGACGGCCGCCATGGCCGGGCGTCGCCGTTTCGTGGACTCCGTCACCATCTACGATTCCATGGCGGTCAAACACGCCTTTTCAAACATCAATCGCTCCGAGGTGATAAACGCTCTCATCGATGAGATGGTCAAAACGGACCATGAAACTGCCGCGTCCATCAGAGAGATTCTGGTGGCTATCGGTACTGAGGAAGTGGCGCTGGCGCTGGCCGACATCATCTCTCATCCGGTGCGGCAGATTCGTCAACAGACACTGAAAGTTCTGGCTGAACTGGGCAAGGCGTCGTTGAAAGTGTCTTCAACCATTATGGCCGATGACGCCAGGTTCGAACGCGATAGCGGCAGGCATGAGTTGCCGGACGCGCGATGGTATGTCATACGCAACACTGTTTTTGTCCTTGGCTCATTGAGAGATCCCGAGGGAGTTCCGGCATTGCGGCTGCGTATCAACGACAAGGATATCCGGGTGCGACGCGAGATCGTGGCGGCCCTGGAGAAAATCGGCGGGGATGACGCCTGTGATCTGCTGATTGTCATGGCTGACGACAACGACCGTGAAATCGGCGAAAGCGCAGTAATCGCTGCCGGTATCATCGGTACGCCGGAAGCGGCGCCGTTGTTTATTGATGTCGCCCGAAGGCATCCGTCGCTGTCAGCCCGCTGCGTCTA
>JAUWMW010000094.1 GCA_030612965.1 bacterium | reverse complement strand
CGTCGCTACGACACGAGTGTCTTCGGTCGCTCGCAATGACGGCTCTCGGGGTTTTTGAACAAGCCCGAATATCCGGGCCACACGACATCGGATGGATTCCCGCTTCCGCGGGAATGACAGGATGGGTACGGAACCGCTCTTACAGGCACCAGATGCACTTTTCGAGAGCTTTGGCGATCTCTTTGGTGGAGGGGAATCGGCCGAGTCCGTTCTTCTCAACGCCGCCGGCTCGTCCGGAGTCGACAATAGTGCAGCCATCAAGAGTGATCGTCGGCACCTTCACCGGCTGCTCCGATTCAACGATGCGCGCCAGGATGCCGCGCTCTCGCACGAAGCGTTTGACGAAATCGCACGTCTTTGCCTGCTTCGGGTCCTTGCTTGAGTAGATCAATCCGATTTCCATAGGGACCTCCTGATCCCATTCTATAATATGTGCCCTCCGTCTAATTGGTCAAGCTAAAAACTGCCTGTCTGTTTCAATAATATACGAAAGAATGGGGAGTAAGTTGAGTTACTTATCCAGAAATAGTCAGGCCGCCCGGCCGTGGCGATTCAAGATGCCGGGAACCACGGGAGTCAGCCGGCGGTTTAGTCACATAATAGCCGCGCGCTGGGCGGCTGCCGAAGCAAAGACAGTAGTTGGCGAATATGATTTGACGTGTAACGAAGGAGCAATTGAGATGGAACACAAACTACCGGAACTCCCGTATGCCAAGGATGCGTTGGCCCCGCACATCTCGGCCGAGACGCTTGACTATCACTACGGTAAACATCACCAGACATACGTAACCAATCTGAACAAGTTGATCGTGGGTACTGAGTTTGCCGATGCCGCGCTTGAGGAGATCATCAAGAAGGCATCGGGCGGTATTTTCAACAACGCCGCCCAGGTCTACAACCACAGTTTCTACTGGAACTGTCTCAGCCCCAACGGCGGCGGTGAGCCGACCGGTGCGCTGGCCGAGGCGATCAACAAGACGTTCGGTTCGTTCGCGGATTTCAAGGAGAAATTCTCCCAGACCGCGATCACTACTTTCGGTTCCGGCTGGGCCTGGTTGGTGAAAAACGGGAGCGGTGAACTTGAGATCATCAGCACCGGCAACGCCGGCACGCCGCTGACCGAGGGCAGGACACCGCTGTTGACCTGCGATGTCTGGGAGCACGCATACTATGTCGACTACCGCAACGCCCGACCCAAGTACGTTGAGGCGTTCTGGAACCTGGTCAACTGGGAGTTTGCTGCGAAGAACTTCGCCGGTTAAACGGCAGCGCGACGGGCAAATACCGGACTCCGAATATCGCGGCAGGGTCGTGATGGTCCTGCCCTTCTTCTCTGCTCGAGTTAGGGGGTCTGGCCGGGCGCCGGTTGTTGCTGCTGCATACGCCGCATCGTCTCCTGGACGAGTTGAGTGGCATAACCGGCCTTGAAGCGGTTCACTCTTACGCCGCGATCGATATATTTGTACGCCTGCGGCATCAGCGCCTGGTTCTCACTTTTCGACGCCAACAACATATAGACCTTCCCGCACATCATCTGAACGCTGAAATCGGTGGGGTACTTCTCAGCCATCGTGGTTACCATCCTGAGCGCATTGTCGTACTGACCGGTGCGGAGACTGATATCAGTCATCAACCGACCGCATGATTTGGTCAACCGATGCTCGGTCAAGTAGAAATCGATTTCGATTTGGGCGCTGTCGAGTTGAGATTCGTTCAAATAGGCCACTGCCTTCTCGTAGGGCGATAGCTGGTAACGAGCTGCCTGTGGATTCTCGAACAGTTCGCTGATGCGATATAGCTTCACCTCGGTGTCACGAATCCACCAGGAGGTCACCGGCGCGAGACCGTCCAGTTGCGGATAGCCCTTGACAGCCTCACTCAGGTTGGAAGCATCCACGGCGATATGCGTGATCGGGTGGCGGTCGAACAGTGTCGAGTCGATATCTGCGACCCCGAAAAGATGTATGAACGCCTTGAGGTCGGTGTCAATTGTCAGCGCCGGACCATAAGGTCCCGACACGACTGCGTCCGGCCCAAGAATCTCGCGGATATCCTCGTTGGCCTCTTTCAGATTGAAATTGTGTTCCAGGTAGTGGTAACGTCGGACACGAAAACCGTTGGCCAGAAGCGACAGGCCGATCATCACCAGAACCCCGAGAACAACTGTCGATCGCCCCAAACGAAGGCGGAACCTGCCCAGAGCATAGCGCACCACCAGGGCCAATACCGCCGCTCCCGGCAGACAGCCCCAGGTCAGCGCGCGGTAGGGTGCGTTGTTGAAGTAGAAAACGTTACCCACCAGGTGATACAAAGCGAACCAGAATAATAGACCGAGGAAGGCTAATGCCCACCAATCCGACACCACCGCGGTAATCCTCTTTTTCAAGAGCAGCTTGTCCATCAGCGCAAATGGGAGAACAATGATTGCTGGAATCAAAAACAAGGTGTACCGCAACGGTGAGTAGTTCAACGGCATCAAACCGAGCACGACAACTCCGACCCACGATGCGCTGAGGACAATTACCGGCGATAGTTTCTGTTGGCCGCCGCTTCCGCGGATAAACAGTACCAAACTGCTACCGGCCACCAGCAAAAACATGAACAGGTCGGGATCGAGATAGTACATGCGATTTTTGAAGCCGTAGCCGACAAGATGTTCAAAGAAACCCCAAGGTGAACTAAGTCCGGCGGGGAAGCCGCGCAGACCGTATGACTGCTCGCCGACGTAGCGGAAAGCAGCGGAGAAATCGGCGCCGTAGAGTGCGATGATCAGCACTGCCGAAAAAGCCGCGTACACACCGACCGCCATCGCCATCAATCGCCAACGGTTCTGTCGTCCGGCGAAGAAAACAGCCACCAGCAAGGTCGGCAACAAGAGCGCCCCGAACAGTTTGCCGATGAACGTCGCCAGCGCCACGAGGACCGCCGACAACAGAATCCCCCATACGCGGTCACCGAACCAGCAATACACGAAAAAGAACAGCGAGGCTATAAAAACGAGGCCGTTTTCCAGGTACGAAAGTCGCCCGTAGGTCAGGAGGGTAACGTTGATGACATAACACAACGCCACCACCGGAAGCACCCAGGTTCGACAATGTCTGAACAGTCCCAGGAGAAAGAATAAAAGTCCACCGAGGGACAAAACCAACCCAACGGCACCGGCGCTGATTGCCGACACATCCGAAAGGGAGAATAGACCCCACCCGACCAGCGAGGTCAACGAATGCTGATAGACAGTCCAGCGCGGATAGTCAAACGGATCCCAGTCATCAAAAAGGATCTCGTTGCGAGCATGGTGAACGTACTGCGCCGGATCAGTGGCCAGTGACTGCCCCAACCCGGAGTAGTACATAGGCGGGTCGGAAGCTAAGTCCGACGCCCAGAAGAGCACGCCACCGATCACGATCAGCAGAGTGAGGACGCAGAGCAGCAAATCTGTTTTCTTCAATGATGCCGTCATGTAAACGTTGTCATCTTTTCGCGACCGACCTGGAGCGACGGTTATCTACCCGACGCCCGTTGCTACCGGTAGAGTCAAAGTAACACATGAGAAGAACGCTGGCAAATACTACTATGGAGCAGCCGAGTGCATCCGGTCTCGTATCTCATCATGAGCTGCCTTGATCTCCTCGGATCGGAACGGGTTGACCCAAGCGGCTTGATCGTAGTAGTGGCGCGCCTTAACCAAAAGACCGTTGTCCCGGGTCATTATCCCTACAATCTGATGAAACCGTCCGGCTTGCACCAGTATCCAGTAATCGGTCGGAAATCGCTTCGTCATCGCATCCATCTGGACGAGGACATCACCGTAGCGCTTCTTCTTCCAGAGAAGGTCACCCAGGAGCAAACCGCCCGCCTTGGAGTCCGGATTAGTCTGTATGAAAAGGTTCATCTCGCCGATGGCGCTGTCGATGTCATCGGCGAAGTAATGTGCGACGGCACGTTCATAGTGAGACTCACGATAGGCTCGCGCCCGAGGGTTTGCAAACTGCTTACTGATGTTGTACAGTTTGACTTCGATGTCCCGAATAATATAGGTTGCAGTCGGACGCAGTTCGCCTATCTGCGGGTAGGTCTCAACCGCCTCTTTCGTATTGGACACATCAACGGCCACGTGGGTAACCGGAAAACGGTCAAACAGAGAGCTGTCGACTCGCGCCACTCCAAACAGATGTATGAACGATTTTATCGGGGTGTCAAGGGTCATTACCGGACCGTACGGCCCTGACACGACTGCCCCGGGGGCGAGTATCTGTTCAAGATCGCGATTGGTTTCCATGATGTTGTAATTGGTCCTCAAGAAGTGCTGATGCCGGATGTGTATGATGTTCCAGGTCACGCTTGAGCATAATAGGAACACCAACACTGTCGTGATCGAACCGCGACTGAGGCTGGGCCGGCGCCGACGGATGAAGAAGCGCAGGGCCAGCGTCACACCAACTGCTGCCAGCAGGGCCGACCAGGTAAGCGGTCTGATCGGCGGACTGGAGCTTCCGAAGAAGAAGACATTGGCGACTCCCTGAAAAATCAACACCCACAGCACAAGGCATAGCAGTACGCTGCGGCGGTTGTCGGGCGCCGTCATGCTCCACCGCGGACGTTGCCTCAGATAGTCGAAGGTTGTTATTGCGAACAGTATGATGGCCGGGATGAAAAACAGACAGTACCTGACCGGTGAGTAATTCAACGGCATCAGACCGACTATCCCGACGATCATCCAGAACAACGATAACCGCATGGCCCGCGGCCAGGCGACGGCGTCATCGTCACGGCTCAGGAGGATCAGCAGCACGGCCGCCGCGGCCGGGAATATAAGGAGATCCGGATTGTTGTAGTATAGCCTTATGGTGTAGCCGTAAGATATCAGGTGCTCGATGAATGCCCACGGCGAACTCAGTCCCGCCGGGAATCCGCGCAGGCCGTACGATTGCTCGCCCACATAGGCCAGTACCGCAGCAAGATTGTCTCCATAGAGGACCAGCGTTAGGGCCAGACCGGTGACGACAAAGGCCGAGGCTGCTGCTGCGAGATTCCTGAAGCGCCGTTCCTTCTGTTCAAATAGAAGAGCCAACAACAACGCCGGCAGCAATAGAGCGCCGAATAGCTTACCAGTAACCGCCGCGGCCGCCGCCAGCGAACCCGCAGCAATCACACCGATAGTCTTATGCCCCCAGCGAATGTAAACACAGCAAAACGCCGAGGAAATCAGGAGTAGACCGTTTTCCAAATAGGACAGGCGACCGTAGGTGAACAAGGTGGCGTTGACCAGGTACCACACGGTCACCGCCGGCAGTGTCCAACGGTGATGATGACCTACTAATCCCAATAGGAGTAGAGCCAGTCCGCTCAGCGACAGAATGACACCCACCGCGGCAGCCTGTTTCAGCGAGACGCCCACAACCTGGAACCACAGATAGGCAACTCCGGAGGTCAACGAGTGTTCGTACACAATCCAGCGCGGATAGTCAAACGGATCCCAATCGTCATAGAGTATTTTGTTGCGGGCATGGTGTACATACTGCGCCGGGTCGGTCGCCAGTGACTGACCTTTACCCGAGAAGTAGGATGGAGGATCGGAAGTTAGATTGTACGCCCAGAAGAGTACGCCGCCGATCACGATCAGCAGAGTGAGGACGTATAAGAGCAGGTCGGTTTTTGTCAAGGATGTTTTCATCGAGACATTGTAGCTTCACTACCCTTGCGCCAATCAACCCAAAGCGAAATCAGTTGGTGGCTGGCATCAGGTTACTCAACAACAATACTGTGCTTTCCTCGTGTTTCCACCTGCCCTATCCTCCAGCCGAACAAGTTCGCTCGTTCCAGATCGGCGGCGAACTGATCGACGTCGTCTTCGGCTATCGCGATCAACAGTCCGCCCGACGTTTGCGGGTCAAACAGTACTGCTTCGACGTTCTCGGGGACATCCCGACTGACCATCAGGTGGCCCTTAAGAAATTCGCGGTTGGCCAGAGCGCCGGCGGGGATCATTTTCGCGTCGGCCAGTTCCAGAGCCTGAGGCATCAGCGGGACCAGTCGCGAATCAATGCAGATCGTCACCTCCGAGGCCGTCGCCATTTCCAAAGCATGTCCCAACAGGCCATAACCGGTGATGTCGGTGGCGGCGTGGGCGTTGTGTTGCACCATCAACTCAGCCGGTCCACGATTCAACTGCGCCATCTGAGTTGCCACGATCCTTTGCAACTCCGGAGGTACGGCGCGGCGCTTGATGCCGGTAGTGATCAACCCAGTGCCGAGCGGTTTGGTGAGAAACAGCCGGTCGCCCGGACGCGCTCCGCCGTTGGTGATAATGCGTCGCGGATCAACCACTCCGGTCACCGCGATGCCGTACTTCAGTTCCTTGTCCTTGATCGAGTGTCCCCCTACCACCACCGCTCCCGCCTCGGCGACTTTGTTACCGCCCCCGCGCAGGATCTCGGTGAGATAGTTGTCCGGCATGTCTCCGGCCGGGAAGGCGACAATGTTCAACGCCGTTAGCGGTCGTCCACCCATAGCGTAAACATCGGACAGTGCGTTGGCGGCGGCAATCTGACCGAACTGATACGGATCATCGACGATCGGCGGAAAGAAGTCGACCGTCTGAACCAGCGCCTGCTGCTCGTTGATTCGGAAGACACCGGCGTCGTCCGCATGATTGAAGCCGACCAGCAAATCCGGGTGCGACCATTTGGGAAGTGCCTCAAGTGCCTGCGCCAAAAACTTTGGCGCCAGTTTCGACGCTCAACCGGCGCAACTGACTTCGGCGGTCAGCTTGATGGTGGTTTCTTTACGTTTATCTTCCATACTTGCGTCACATTAGAATGATATTCTCAAGGCCGAACTGACGCCAACCCTACGCGGCGCCAATTGTGGACCCAAACTTACTTCGATTGACAACCGCTTCTGATCCCGATTGTAGACCCGCACCGCTTCCTTGAGATGGTTGGTAGCTGAATTACTGCATAGATTCGATATGACCCCGACACCTATCCCTACCAGCAGAGGGTATTGGTATTCGTCTCGCCAAGTATCGAAGACGGACACGATTAACAACCCCGCAACAATGGCGCCACAGGTGTAGCCTGTGAATGCGGCCAGGACCTTCCGTTTACCGTACTGCTCCATTTCGAACACGGCCCGTTCATTACCGGTCATCAGTTCTCGCAAGGATTTGCCGGTGACACCGACATCCTGATAGGTATCGCCGCTGTCAGCAGAGTACTTCCATCCCTGGAAAATCTCCTTCTTGAGTATGATCTCATTGGCGGAGACACCCGCGCCAATGACCATAACAAGAATCAGGGAAGTAAGCAATATGGGCAGAACCAGTTTCGACACACCAATCTCCTTCAAGTGCAATTGCAGCCTCAAGAATAGCCCAATCATAGCGTGATGTCAACTGTGGTGTCGGCAGGGAAGGCTGTTGTTCTCAATCCCCAAACCGATCCTGTCCCAGCATAGCTTCGTGCAGGCGATCGTAGATGGGTCCCTTCGGTGTGAGAGTTGACTTGAACAGGACGAGTCGGTCGAGAGTCAACACTTGTGGTTCTAACACGAACGATTCCAGGTGGGCAATCAGTTGCTCCAAACCCTGTGGCTTGCGAATGCGCGCCAGCGTAAGATGGGGCTTGAAACCTTTAGTCTCCTTCTCGAAGCGCAGCTTGCGCACGCCCAACTCCACCTGTCGCGCGAGCTTTTCGAGATGGTCGACGTTGTCGTGAATGCCGGCCCAGATGACACGCGGTCGTCTGAGATTTGGGAAAGCGCCGAGGCAATCGATGGTTGTTGTAACGGTTGGATGTTCAGATGCAACTTTGTCGAGCAGTTGCCTGATCTTCGGCACGCGCTGTTCCTCGGTGTCGCCGAGGAAGCGAACGGTCAGATGAACATTCTGCGGCGCGACCCACTTTACCGATCCGCCGCGTGGTTTCAACTCGTCGATGATGCTACTCAGGTAGCGTTCCACTTCCTGCCCCAACGGCAGAGCGATAAACAGTCGCATCATTTGATATCGAGAATCTCCCGTCGTAACAACTCCAGCGCAGCGTAGGAAGCTCGCGAGCGTCCGGTGTCGCGCTTGGCGCCGAAGTTGAACTTCCGAGCATACGATGCGTGCGCGGAAGCCAGGCCGATATAGGTCGTTCCTACCGGTTTGTCGTCGGTGCCGCCGGTCGGTCCGGCGATACCGGTGATCGAAAGAGCGTAGTTGCTTTTCAACAGTTTGCGGCAACCGACGGCCATCGCTATCGCACACGGTTCGGAG
>JAUWMW010000119.1 GCA_030612965.1 bacterium | reverse complement strand
ACTACACGACACCAGCCCCCGTCGCCGTGCGGGATCGCTAATTGGCCGGATGGTAGAGGCAAAAACCAAGCGCCTTCAGAACAAGGACAAAAAAAGGCGGAGCATCCTTGCTCCGCCATCGCACGCAGTGGGACTTTTATATATCCTGGAGACGATTCCGACCGCCCACCGCTTCTCATATATTAAACGTTTGGAGCAGGTGATTTGTTCGCACTAATCGTTGCGTTAGGCAACACTGGTTGCCAACGGCAGTGCCGTCGAGTATATTCGCTTGATGCAAACCTCGCTGCACATCATGGCGCTGGTGTCCGCGCTCAATGAAGAAGCCGTGGGTGGCAGAATACTGTCCGCTGAGTTCTACAAGAAGGAACGCGCCGCCTACTTCTTCATCAAGGGCGACAAAAAACCGCTGGCGCTGGGGTTTCGCTACCATCCGGCCGGCTCCGGTGTGTTCTTAGTACCAGCGTCGAAGATACGCATGGATACCAGAGAAAAACCGCGACCGTTGTTCGGGCTGGACGACGCGGTTATCGTCAAGGCTGAGCAACTTGGCTTTGATCGCATCTTCACCCTCACTCTCGAACAATCGGGTGTTACATCTATGTTGCTGTGCGAAGCGTTAGGTCCCAACGGTAACATTTGGCATCTGGATGAATCACTGGGACGATTGGCAAGCCTGCGCAAGAAGAGCTTCACGCCCGGTACACGATATGAGCCGCCGCCACCCCTCGATAAGATAGATCCCCGCGTCCAAACGATTGAATCGCTACGCGCACGATTTGCAGAGGGACCGAAGACGTCCATCGCTCGCTTCGTGGAAAAGAACCTTCACGGTTTCGATCGAACGCTGGCGCTTGAAACCGTAACGCGCGCCGACTGTGTCGATCTGACGACAGAGTCATGCGACGATGCTGCATGCGAGCGCCTGGTGGCGCAGGTTAAGGAAGTCGTCGATCGCTTTGCCCGACCGTTGGGCGGTTTCCTTTATGACGCGCCGCGAGCGGTCGAGGTTTTTCCGTTTCGCCTCAAAACGGCGTCGGACACACCAACCAAATTCAAGACTTTGTCGCTGGCAACGCTGGCCATGTGCGAGGTTAAGCGAACCGTGCGCACTGAGGCGGATGATGAGAAGAAAGTAACCGATGCGGTCGCACGTCAGGTAAAGAAACTTGAGAGGCGATTGAAATCCGTGGAGAAGGACCTGGCGCAGGCGGCCGATTTCGAGCGCTACAAGAAGTATGCAGAGTTGCTGCAGATCAATTTCGGTCGGCTCCGGACGGGCCTTAAGGAGATCACGGTCGATGACGTATACTTCGATCCTCCCCAACCGACCACGATCGATCTGGAGGAAGCCCTGTCACCTCAGCAGAACGCAGAGGCCTACTTCAAGAAGTTCCGCAAGGGACGCGACGGCCAGAAACTCCTGAAACGTCGTCTTGAGATCACCAGAGATGAGATCAAGGCAATAAAGGAGATACAGGCGGCGCTGGAGGCGGACTTCGAGTCGGCGAGCCGACGTTACGAGCAGGAGTTGGCGTCGCTCGCGCCCGGTGTGACGCCCGGTCGGGGTGAGCAGACGGTACGGCTGCCCTACCGAGAGTATCGACTATCGACCGGCTTGAAACTGCTGGTGGGACGGCAGGGCGCCGACAACGACCGCACCACTTTTGACCATGCGCGACCGTACGAGTTGTGGTTTCATACGCAGCAGTGTCCCGGCTCGCACGTCGTCATCAAGTTTCCCAACAAGTCGTTCGTGCCGTCGAAAGCGGAGATCGAAGAAGCCGCGTCCGTTGCCGCCTTTCACAGCAAGGCGCGCCACGACTCATTGGTGCCGGTCATTTACACCGAACGCCGCTACGTCCGCAAACCGCGCAAAGCCAAGCCGGGACTGGTGACGGTGCAGCGGGAGAAATCATTGATGGTGGCGCCGCGACCACCGTCGAAGTAAGTACCTCAATTGCTGTCGGCGCGAGACAGTTGTGCGATCAGTTTCGCGCGGTCGGGATACTGCCTAGTGAGTTGTTCCCGCTCGCCCGTCTCGTAATCCTCAAAGTCAAAACCGGGGGCAACGGTTGTGCCCAGCAGCGCCCATCGACCGCCTTCGCGCAAGAACGATCCCTGCCAAACCAGTCGTGGCACTACAACTTGCAGTTGGTGACCGCCGGCAAGATCATGCCCGAACGTGATCACAGCGCTTGATCCATCGGGATGTAGTTGCAGCATGTCGACCGGGTCTCCCAGGTAGAAATGGAATAGCTCATCCGAAGGTAACCGGTGCAGGGCGGAGAAGGTATGAGCAGTCAACAGGTAGTAGATGGCGGTCGAGAAAGATCGATCACCGGCGAACCGCAGAGGTAGAACCGAGCGAGAGATGGTCTCATCGGAACGGTATGTCTCCCGGAAGTAACCGCCCTCCATCGCCAGCGGTTTCAGATTCAAACGGCGTATGATATCTTCGGCGGAGAGCATACTCCATTCCCGGATTTCTGTGGCGGCGACACCGATGTCGCTACATTAATGTCTGTCAGATACTATCGCAAAGAGCTTCAGCAAGCCAACAAAAAGAGGTTCATCGATGAGAATCGGGGAGCAGGTGGCGAGAACGGTAGCGCAGCTATCCGAGGCTTTTGTTGCCTTCTCACCCTGATCTTTCCATACTCCCGATTCCTTTCTTGGTCCATTGAATTTATTAATATAATATCATAAAATACTTGATTATCTTAAGTTTATCTGTAACATTATGCATTATCGGCCGTATAAGCCATAAGGATTAACAATACGGAGACACGATGAAACAAGACTGGGAATACTTGACGAAAATGACCGGAGACAGGCCTTTCACAATCGAGCGGGTGGCGATTGAAGGTCGGGAGCTCGCTATCGAGGGGCATTTTGAACTGCCGCCGCTGGCCCAGCTTAGGGCCGAGGATCAAGTGTTTGTGGCTGTCTTTGTCAAATGCCATGGCTCGATCAAACAGATGGAGAAACAGTTCGGCATAAGCTACCCCACGGTCAAGGGCTGGCTCAACCGCATAGGCACCCAGCTTGGATTTGTGGACGTAGAAACCTGCACCGACCGCGCCGAAGTTCTGGACCAACTGGACAGAGGAGATATAACGGTGGAGGAGGCCATTGAATCGCTGAGCCTTGGAGAGGGTAATGCATAACACAGGAGTATCAGTTTTGGATGGATTGGCTGAGGGCAGAATCAGCGTTGATGAGGCCGAACGGCTGCTTCTGGCCATCGCAACTTGCCGGCGGCAGTATGACCGGGTATCCAGAGTGGACACTGCCAGCCACAGGAACTCGATTTTCCAACCGCCCTCGCTGCCGACGTGCTTCCAGGATTCGATCCCGGACCTTTGGGTTTAGACAGGACCGAAAACAAATGAGTACCGGAGATTAACATGAGTAACGAAAGAAAACGCATTCTTGAGATGCTGACCAGCGGCAAAATCAATGTCGACGAGGCCGAACGGTTGTTGGCGGTCCTTGAGAGCAACTCTGCCTCTCAACCAAACGATTCAGGGGTAAGTGGGAGCGAGAAAAAGAAGCCGCGGTTTCTGCATATCAAAGTCGAGGCGGGACCGAACAGCAGCGGCCGGCATCACGAAAACATCGACATTAAGATCCCGATCATGCTTCTCAAGGCAGGAGTTAAACTTGGATCGGTAATGCCTGAAAAAGCCCGCGGAAGGTTTGCCTCATATTTGTCCGACAAGGGGTTGGATACCGACTTGAAGCAGTTGGGATCAGAGGATATCGATACACTCATTCAGGCTCTGTCAGAATCGTCTATTGATATAGACGACGATGGGGAAAAGGTCCGCATCTTCTGCGCGTGATCATCTTTCGGTGGTGCCGTCGGGCGACCCCGCCCGCCGCCTGCTTTCGCGCGTGATGGCTGTCAGGCAAGTTGCTGGATAGCATCTGATAATGGCCTGCAGCTCACCACCGATACTCCGCCGAGAGGCGGAAGGTGGCGTCGAGGTCGGAGTGATGCAGGTAAGCGAAGTCGATTGCGAGGTTTCTGACATTCAGGCCGCCGCCGGCTGTGAAGCGGCCGATATCGAAACCGGCGCGTCCGAAAACCATCTCACGCCAACCCAACTCCCAACCGTAGTGAGCATCCAGCGAAAGCGAACCACTCCAGTACTGAGAGGCATGTCTCAGGTTTTCAAACTTGATCTCACTCGCGGCAGCAAAACGACCCGTGAAATCGCGATGTGAATGCTCAAGCAAAAACCCCGGCTTGACGGTTGGGTAGATTGACTCGACGTTGGCACCGGTCTCGAACGTCTTGCCGGTGTAGCGGATGAAGCCGGAAGTGATGTCGGTCACCATCAGTCCCAGTCGCAGGAACGGGCGCCACTGGTACAGCATCCCGGCGTCCAGCGTCAGCCCGGTGCCGGTTTCGGTGCCGATGTCGCGATAGATGATCTTGCCGGTCAGGCCGTAGAAAAGTCGCTCGCAGAGTTTGCCCGCCACGGCCGCCGACAACAGGATATCGCTGTGCGATTCCTCGCGCACGACATACGGACGCTCGAATTCGTTCAATTGCGTAATCTTGATCCCACCGCCGCCGAGGTAGTACAGGTAGAACCCAAAGGCCTGAACGGTCGAACCGGCGCGGCTGCGTCCATCGGTGTAGGCGACGAAATCGTGATTTAGCAGCGACCCGAAGGTCTCGGCGTGCATCCCGATCAGTCGGCGATTGTTCAGCAGACTCATCCCGGCCGGATTCCAGTAGGCGACACTGCCGTCGAACGGTCCAGCCACCACCGCGCCACCCATGGCCAGCCCTCGCGCTCCCACCCCGAGTGAAAATGGGTCGCCTGAGTACTTGGCCGCATGGAGCAATCCGCCACCGGTGACAACTACCAGTACCAGGGTGGCGAGCAGCGCGCGTATGATCCGGAATGATGTCGTGTTTTGTTTCATCGGTCGTCCAGCGCGTTTCATTCGTTCCATTCGTCAGACAATAAGCAATACCGACCTGCCAATAGCAAGGTCAATGCTCGGTCGGCCTGCCACAAGCGGTGTGACTCAGGTGCTGTCAGGCGACTCGCCTGACAGCCATCACTTGTGGAGGCAGGCGTCGGGCGGGGTCGCCCGACACCGCCCAAAAAACTTATGTCGGACCGTCCGGCCAACAAAAAAAGAGCGGGACCTCTGTCCCGCCCTGTTATTGCCTGCAAGGGTAGTTAGTAATCAGCCCTCGTCGGATTTCTTGGTCTTGGTCTTGCCGCTCGGGCAGCCGCCGGTCTTCTGGAGAGTGGCACAGGTTTTGGCGCAAGTCGGACTGCAGCCGATCTTACCGGATGCGGATTCCGTCTTGGCCTTAGCGTCCGAGGTTTTGGCTACAGCCGGTATGACCTCTGCCTGATAGCCTTTGTTGATCACCGCCGAGGTAAGCGCTTTGCCATCGACTTTGGTCGGATCGCAACAGACCAGAGCGAACCCTTCCTTGTGGTCGACCTTGATAACTTTATTGACGCCTTCTATCGACGAGAGCGCCGTGGTGATGGTCGTTTCGCAGCCGCCGCAGGTCATACCCTTGATGGACATCCGCGTGAAGTCGCAGTTGGTGTGACCTTCACACATTTTGGCGCATTGCTCAGGGGTCATGCCGCAGAGCTTGGCGCACTCTTCAGGGGACATAACCTTGCACCCGGCGTGTGTCGCCTTGGATTTGTCAGCCGAAACCTTGTGTGCGCCGCAGCCTTCACCGGCCAGCGCGGAGGATGAGACAAACGCCACCAATAGCAGGGCGCTCAAACCAAAAACCATAATCTTCTTCACCATGTTACTCCTTCTGTGGAATCGAGATAGTTTGCTTATTTCCTGACAAATTAGCAGAAATCCTACTCAAGTCAATCTGTTTATCGACTATTTGGACCTTTAATCCCGGTCAATTCAGGTTATCTTCTTAGACAACTATGCTGCCATAAAGTTCCCCGCCGACCGAAAGTTCTTCTCCGAGACAGATCAAATTGCTAACTTGCGACCGGTGCTGACGTAGTTAGATAGAAGATTGGTAGTCGACCGACTCGAATCAGTAGCTGCGCTGAGAATGACTGACAAGGAATTGAAAGTGCTGATCGTATGTACCGGTAACTCCTGCCGGTCGCAAGTGGCAAGCCACTCTTTCGCGCTACGCGCGCCGCGTGACGGACAGCGAATAACATGACTTCGAATCTGATTGACAAACTGAAGGCCAAAGGCTGGACGCGACAGTTCACAGCCTCCGGAGTGCGGCTTGAGGAGGCGCTTGAGAACTATCGGATGCTTGGGTTTGAGGTCAAGACAATTCCGATCAGCGAACTCGGATGCGAAGGCTGCACGATCTGCTTCGAAGACGAAAGCGACACCTCGGTGATGATATTCACTCGCCCCACCGGCAAGCCGCCTGATGTTGATTTGGCCGACTAACTTGACAACCAAGCCGGATTGTCTTATCCCTATCTTAGTTCCATATAAGTGTGGCGAACAAAGGAGTGTCCCATGAAAGCAGCCATATTCAACGGTCCCAACCAGCCGCTTGAAGTAAAAGAAGTCCCCACCCCAACTCCCGGTCCTGGTCAGCTTCTGATCAAAACCGCCGCTTGCGGTGTCTGTCACACCGACATCGGCTACATCGATCATGGCGTGCCGACGTTCAAGAAACCGCCGATTATTCTGGGGCACGAACCTTCCGGCACCGTGGCCGGGCTTGGTGAAGGTGTCAAAGGATTCAAAGAGGGTGATCGCATCCTTTTGCCGGCCGTGGTGACGTGTGGAAATTGCCGCGCCTGCCGTACCGGCCGTGAGAACATTTGCGAAAACATGGTGATGTTCGGCAACAATGTCGACGGTGCTTTCGCCGAGTATCTGCTGGCGCCGGCCAAGGACACTTTCCATCTGCCGGACGAGATTCCACTTCAGGAGGGATGCATCATAGCCGATGCCATATCGACCCCTTACCACGCTGTCGTCAACCGCGCCCAGGTCAAGCCGGGTGACTCGGTAGTGGTGGTGGGATGCGGCGGCGTAGGTATTAACCTCGTCCAGATGAC
>JAUWMW010000287.1 GCA_030612965.1 bacterium | reverse complement strand
CAGCCGCCTTGAAACAACCGCACTCGATATCGAGACCGCGAGCCACCGCCAAGGTCAGGGCTCCCATGAATGCAATAGTCATAACATTGACCCACACAATTGCGCCGCGATATAGAACCCCGAAGATCAACGCCAGACCAGCCAGCAACTCCACCCAGGGCAACACCAGAGCTATCAAGTTAATCAATGAACCAGGCATCAGATGGTAGTACCAGATCGACCGAGCAAAAGAACCGGGGTCCATGATCTTGTAGACCGAGGCGGACACGAAGATCGCTCCAACCGCCAACCGCACAGCCATCGTGAGATAATCATTATCAATTATTCGTTGCATGGCCGTCTCCGTTCGATGGGGAGATGGAAGCGTTCCCATTCACGAGAACCGCCGAAGAATATCGCCAGGTCGGTGTAGCCCAAGGCCTGCAGATTACGCGCCAGGTGAAGCGACACGTCGCACTCCTCACCAGAACAGAATATGATAATCCGCTCATCTTTGGACAGGTGCGACAAGACGGAATCGAAATATGGCTCCAAGTCCCCCTCCGGCAGGTATTCAAAGGGGATGTTGATGGCCCCCCGAATCGTACCACACTCGAACTCGTCCGGATCACGGGCGTCAACGAAGAGGGCGGCTCTGGCACTAAAGTCGAGTTGGGCAACGTCCACAGCGATAAACGGCGGGTCGCCGGGCTCTATATCAGGCGGCAAGATCGGCCCGTCACCGTCGTGCAGGTCATGCCAGTTACCAATAAAATCAAGGCGGTTGGGCGAGACCAGATTGAGTCCCAGTCCCAACGCGGATGCAATCACCAGAATGTAGATCGTCTGCCTTAGTGCCACCGAGGTCTCCTTATACGTTACACCATTATACCGTCATGTGGCGAATCCGTTTGGCCTAATTGGCTCTACAATACCAGACGCCAGGATCGGATCAGGCGTCACCCAAGAAACGTACTTTCCCTTTGTAGGTCAAGGATTGTGTCACCCCCTAGCAGGTTTGGACCAATAAAAAGCGGGACTCATGATATGGACGAGTCCCGCGAGGCTCGATGTTCGCTGTCCCGCACGGGACCGAGCGAAAACCTATGAAGAGTCAATTCGGATTAAGGTGCTCCACGTGCTTGTCAAGTCGGGATGAAATCAAACTGTAACGACCGCAAAGTATCTTGCTAACCACGTGCGAAAACTTGGCCGGCGTCAACATCTGCAGGCCATAAGAATGCCAACAGTCTTTTTTCCCTAAACTTGCAAACTTTTGGTTCTCCTCTCTCTTCGGCATAGCGCATCTCCTCTACTTGTTCCCCCTCTCTTACCACGTAGCAATACTCTCGATCTCAGTTAGCGGTGAGGAAACAGAGATGCTCTCAAAAAACCTATCACCTCCTTCGTTTGTCTCATCCTCCCCGAAAAGATGAGTTCACGACTTCAACGGACTCTCTATATAGTAGTTTCTTGACATACACCTACGATGCCATAACCTTCTGTAACTTTTTGATAGCACGCTGCTTATAAATATTCACGACCTGTTGAGTCACTCCCAGTATCTGTGCTATCTGTCGCTCTTTTTTGCCTTTAAGGTAATACCCGATCACTTGTTTCTGACGTGGTGACAAGGAGTGACTAATATGCCAGCGTAGTCTGGAGCGAAACTTGTTCAAGGCGGCGCCCGGTGAGGCGGGAGTACCGGCGGCGTAGTAAGCAGATTGTTCGTTGGCGAACGACTCCAAGAACAACCTGTCGACGAGCACTTCGGCGAAATCGCTTTCCTTCTTAGGGGGCACTGTAACAAGCTCCGCATTAGTAGCTTAGGTAGTAATCTTCACAAATCGCTTTAAGCTGTGGCATGGTAATTGAGAATTCCGCCGCCGTCTTCAGACTGATCTCATAAAGAGCAACCTTGCGCTCCTGACTGGTCAAATCTTTTGGCAGGCTCTCGTACAACTTGCCATAATGGGTCAGCACATGCTCTTTAAGTTTCGTGCCAACGGCGTCAGCTTTCGCATTGTTGTCGGCAGCCGGTTCAGATGGTGAAACGGTGGCTGGAGGATCTGTCTCGGCTTGTTTGACTTGGGATGGTTTCTCCTGTGCCACTTCCTTATCGCGCGGCTGGTCGGAGTTCTTAGCTCTCGTTGTCGGGGGCGGTGCCGCGGTTTCTGGTTTCCCAAGTAACTTCGGTCGAGCTATGGCTGAATCCAGAAACCCGACCAGTTTGCTGATATCCTGTCGGTATGCGCCGTCGCGGAAAGCCAGCGAATCGGCGTATGCTTCGGACTGTAATTTGAGCAGCCGTTTCAGAGAATCCACATTTTGCTGAAGCGTGGCCAACTGTTCTCGGTTTTCAATCTGCCCCAACTCGAACGCCTGCTGCTGCCGCGCTGTTCCCCGGGCGCTCTTGATGTAGGCTATAGCTACTACCAGCAATAACAGCGCCACAGCTACATACAGTTTCTTCATACTCGTCCTTTACCAATTTTGAACACGATATCCGGCCGACATTAGCAAGTCAAGTTTGAAACTTCTTTAGACTTTGCCCAAAAATCTATGGGTTGAACAGCTATATTTGGTATTTGTGCGCGGCGTACGTCCCCGTGCGCCGACCACGCTTCGGGGTAAACGCGGTAGACAAGGACATCCACCACCTTGGTGTGGCAAACTTTTGGGAAAACCTCTCCTCGTCTGCCCCTTGATTACCTTTACGTCCTTCAAACGGGCAGACCGGGAGGTCTGCCGCGCACGAAACCATGAGTTTCTTGGAAGGAACTGTTGCCCTTCGAATGTGAATCCATCAGGTTCCTTTCGCAGGAATGACAGTGGTAGAATGACGCGCGTAGCGCGAAAAAGTGGCTCGCCACTGGATGCCGGATCAAGTCCGGCATGACATGTCGTTCCACTTTCTGAAAACACGAACTCCGTGCTGTGGGCGGCAGACGTTCTCGTCTGCCCCTTGATTACCTT
>JAUWMW010000103.1 GCA_030612965.1 bacterium | reverse complement strand
AAAAGAGACTGCTCATGACGTTTGCCATATCGATATGCCATTTCAAAATCCTCACTACCTATCTTGATTGAACCACAACATATCGACTAATAATTCACACTCAACCAAAAAACCAATTGCGACACAGCCTGTCCGCTCAGGGTGAGGTGTTGGCGCTCGGGGTGAGGTGTTGGCGCTCAGGGTGAGGTTCTACCGCTCAGGGTGAGGCGTTGGCACTCAGAATGAGGTGCTGGCACTCGAAACGACGTAGGGAGCGTTCGACGAAGGAAGGACAGCGGTCTTGTAGGGCAGGATCCCTGCGATCCTGCCAACGTTGGTAGGGTTTTGGGAGAGGCGTACAGTACGATTCACGGCAAACAGGTTTGACCGTGCCACCCGTCAATCAGGTGACCGCATGATTAGTCAACAAAAGGACACAACTACACCGTCCCGCCGACAACGGAAGGCGGCGTTACGACAATTGCTGCAGGAGCGCAACACGGATGCCATTGAGGCAATGGCGCGAGAGGATCCGCACGTGGTGCGGGTGCTGCCAACAATGTTGTTCGACCGTGAACCGCTGATATGCTGGCGTGCTATCGGGGCGTTAGGCACAGTCGCGGCCGTAATCGCCAAAGCGGACCTGGAGCGCGTGCGCGTGATGATCCGTGCTCAGCTATGGCAGATGAATGATGAGTCCGGCAACGTCGGCTGGTACGCGGCGGAGGCAATCGGCGAGATACTGTACAACGTGCCAATCCTGATTGATGAGTTCGGGCAACTGCTGCTATCGTATCTTGACGAGGAACCGTTTGAGCGCGGCGCCCATTGGGCGGTGGCGCGAGTGGCATCACTACGACCCGATATCTACCGCGACCGCCTCGACGAACTCCTCCCCTCCCTTGAGAGCAATGATGCGTACATCCGAGCATTTGCGATATCGGCATTGTTGCGGATAGATGCGGAGGGAAGCAAGAAGTACACAGCGCGCCTCATCAAAGACCGGGCAGTTTTCAGCTACTATGACTTCGATGATGGGGCGCTGCACGAGGCATCTGTGGATAAGTTTATCCAGTTGGTGTAACATCTCGGAGGGATTCCCGTCTTCGGGACTTTCCAAAAACTACGGGGTGGTGGTTATTCTTTACTGTGGGCGCCAGATGTCAACGTAGAGCGCCCACAGATCATTTGAGTTTCTGCTTGGCTTTCAACTCGGCGAGCTTAGTGTTGGCCACGGTGCTGTCGACTTTCATCGTATCCTCACCGAACGCTGCAAACCGCAGCCACTGGCACCCGAACTTGAACAGTTCGACATCGTCGGTCTTGATCTTCTCGATAAGGGCGTCGTCTACGTCGAACTTTTGCAGGAAAGAACTCTCAAACACGAATTCGCGGAACTTGTCAATGTTGTAGCAGACCGTGAAGAACATCTCCATCCGGCCCGGATCGAGTTTGCCCCCCTTGTCGAAGAAAGAATGCAGCGTGAGATTCTTGAATAACTCGCCCATCTCGTTGTAGTCCTCGATCCCTTCGCTGTCCAGCCACTGAGCAACCGTTTGCTCATTATCCTCGTTGAACCCTTTGCAAACAGGCTCCTGCAGCAGGAAGTAGAACTCCTTCTGCAATGGTCCAGTCATCCCCTCCCTTGGTGAGGCCAGTCCGAGGGGATACATGCGGCAAGCCCAGGGGCGGTCTGCATACACTGTACAGCCGCTGTCGCCGACGAAATGACAGCTTTTTTTCTCGTTCTCCTGCATAGCCAGCAGAATAATCGGGTAATTGAGGTTCTTGTCAAACGGCGCGATAGTGTACTTACTCAGGAATTCCTGCGAGGAGATACCCAGGGCATTCTTGAGCCGTATAACATCGTACGGTGTCAGGAAGATGTTGACATCGGCGCAGCACTCATTGAAGCAGGACACACCGGGATGACAGCGGAACTTGAAGCTGGTCTCCAGGTCCATGCGGGGGTACTCTTCCTCATCTTTGAGAATGGCTTCTTTGAGATTTTCGATTTCTCTCATGGGTCAGTCCTCATCTTCGATGATGCGGTCCCTCAGCGCCGACGCCGACCAGACCGGAATCGGCCCGGCAACGCCGGTTTTCGGGTCGAGGCGATGCCGGTAGGAGACCTTCTGCTGGTATTGCGAACTCATCCACTCCCAGCCCTTAACGTAGTATGAGCATTCGTCGTTGAAGCAAACATACTGGGGATGTGTCCCCCAGTTGGCTTCGACCGGCGGCTGCCACTTCAACATTTTCTCTCCGCAGTGCGGACATTTGTCTGAATATTCCATGGGCACAATAGTACGCAATATATTCTTAGTTGGCCAGCACAATCGTGGCGTGTCGACCTCGACACTCCCGGTTCTGTCATTCCCGTGCTCTCTGTCATTCCCGCGCTCTCAGCCATTCCCGCGCTCTCAGTCATTCCCGCGCAGGCGGGAATCCCTCCGTATTTGTGGGCAACAGATGTCCTCGTCTGCCCTTTGATTACCTTGGAAACGTCCTTCAAACGGGCAGACCGGGAGGTCTGCCGCACACAGTATCATCGAATTTTTGGAAAGTCCCGCGGGCGGGAATCCCTCCGTTCTCCCGTTCAAAAAAAACCGAAGATGGAGTCCCGACTTTCACCGGGGTGACAGACTGGCAGGTTCTGCCCTACAAGAACTATCGGGCAGTTGTCAGTCCTGGAAATAGATATCGACCGAGCCCAGACCGACATCAAGCTCCAGGGTAATTCTAATGTCGGCATCGTCGAAACCATCCGATTCGTAGATACCGTCGCGAACCTCATCGAGATCGTCATTGTGGAAGTCCACCGACGAGAACCAGCCGGGCTCGCCGGTTTCAATTCGTACCGGTATGTCCTTTGGCAAAATGATCTCCGCCGACCCGAGCCCGATATCAATCGATATCTCCGACTCGCCGGTGTATTTGCCCCGAAAATCGAGATCGAAGGACCCTGCCCCGCCGTCGAAATTGAATTGCTCGAAGTTGGCGTTGCCCAGATTCCTGAACTCAAGCGAGGCGGCGCCGGCGTCGACATCAAAATCCACCATCCGTTGAGGATTGGGGTGAGAAAAATCCAGTTCACCGGAGGCGGCGCCAATCTCGATCGATAGTTCGGTTATGGGGATGCCCCCCAGATCCATCTCAGCATCGCAGGCACCGGCTTCTATTTCCAAGACCGTGGGATAGCGGTTTGAGAGGACAACCTCCCATAGGTTCTTCTCGGTATCGATATTTCGTTTGCGGCGTATGATCGATTCCAAATGCAGATGACCGGTTCCGCGTCGAACATGATAGTCGATTTCGCACTCGATCCTGCGCGGATCGTAGTCGACTTCGACGGTGGCAACTTCTACCATATCGTCGGACGAGAGAATGATTTCCCCGGCGCCAAACTCGATACTCACTTCTATTCTGTCGGCCCCTTCCGCATCTATTTTTTCGGACAGACGCTCCATCTTGCCTGCCGAGGCTGAAAACGCCAAGACAAAGATTGTCAGAATCACCGGCACCGATATACGTAGTAGCATCTCCGGATTCTCCTTCCAGTTAGTCACTCTTCTAATCTTACATACGTCGACGGCAGGGTCATGTTTCATCGACCCCGGAAACACTGTCAGGTGGAGAGGTGGGGAACTGCTCCGGACGTATAGGTGGCGGCGCCGGTGGCGGCGGTTCCGCAGCGCTCTTGGCCCGGTCTTTCCAGTCGAGATACTTGCGAACACCAAATCGCGTAAGGAAAGCCGCCCCGACCCCGGACGAAACTGGAAAGGCGGTCAGGAGAATCGCGATAACCAGGAAGAATACGCCGAATCCTTCGGCGGTGGCCCCGCTTGAACCGAGCAGGATGGCCGAAACGAACCAGAGGCTCATGACCAGAAGAATGCCCACCGTAGTCTGAAACAGTCGGCTCCTTTCGCCGCCAAGGAACCTTCGGGCAAAGGATCGTCCGATCATATTGCCGAACGCAACCATCCCCATTACCGCCGTCAAGAAGTAGGCAAGAGGCACCAACGGAGTCAGCGGTATACCGACAATTGTAACAGCTACCAGCACAATCAGCGGTGGCAATAGTAACCAAAACAGAAAACCGAGGAAGAACGTCTTGACCTTACAGCTTTCAAAGCAGACACAGAAGTTACCCACGTAACGAGGCGCCACAATGACCATCAGAACACCGGAAATCAGCAGAAAAGCGGTGAACGAGGCCACCACGACGATACCCGCTACCGAAAACGGCGCTCTAAGATCTATGTCCAGCGGGGAAGCCTTCTCAACGATATCCCCTCCAACGATCCCCCCCTCCCGCACCACCACCTTGGGTGCCTGGATGTCTCCGTCGACCCGTCCCGTCTCGGTCACCAACACACGTCTATTCAGCGATTCGACATCGCCGGTCACCCAACCCTTGACTGTAACACGGCCCAGCACCGTGACGTCATCATCGACAAACTCATCGTAGCCGATCGTCACCGGCCTGGTTTCAAACGGCTTGATCCATATTTCCTCGGTGCACCGCTGTTCGATAGGTACATCGCCATCGTCGATGAGTCGCTCATCGGGAGCCGTCTCGTCCGGTTCAGGGATACCGAGAACAAAGAGTTCCCGCTCAAAATCGTAGTACCAATTATAGCCGGCCGTATCGACTGCAACAACGCCGTTATCGTCTAAGCGGATCTCGTTGAAGATCGTATCGGTCGGTTTGTCGGATGCGTCTGTCGGTTGAGCGAAACTTGACCAAGCCGGCGCACAGGCCAATCCGGCGACGGTCAAGAAAACACGAATGGCACGCGGAGTTCTCATTTTCAAACCAACATCCCATGTTTGCCAACCCGGCCTAATAGGCGGCCAGGGTGACGTCGCCCGAGTTCGAGCTTAGTTCGATACGTATTCCGCCGCGTCCGAAAACACCTTCCAGGTAGTTGTCGGTCATCGATTGCACCGCCACCGGCAACTCGGTGGCTATGACGCCCGATCTGGTTTCCATCCTCAGCGCGGCGGCGGATCGCTGGGGCACGGAAAACACAATCGCTCCGGAACCCGTCTGCACAAAATAATCGCGCGGGCTGTCCAGTTCAGTCCGCACATAAACGTCGCCGGCATCGCTTTCAAGATCGATAGCGCCACGCATTTGTTGGATCTTCACAGAACTGGAGATCGACTTGATCCTGATATCGCCCTCTACCCACCGCAGGTCAATCTCGCCCTCGGCTTGCCGGATAGTGAGAGGTCCCACCAGAAATTCCCCGTGAGTAACACCGGACTCGCTCTCGATATCTATCGAACCTTCCACGTTCTGAATCCGGATGGATAGAGGTTCCACCGGATACTTCCCGAGAGTGACATCAGACCCGTTCTTGATATCTATCGAGCCTTCTACGTTCTGAATATCGATCTCTCCCGAAGGTTGCCGAATCTTGAGGGAACCGAACAATGACTCCCCTTTGACGCTGCCGGAGCCATTGTCTATGAAGATATCGCCATCAACAGAAACCAGTTCGATTTGCGCTGCCTTGGCCCGGATGGTAACCGTCTCGAAGGCTGGAGCCGTGATGCGGTAATCTACATTCCCATAATGAGACACGCCGCCCTCGAATTTCTTACCCAACAGCGATCGGTCTTCGTCCCCCAAGGGCAGGTAGTTGGTAGCGATAGCCACCTGGTTGCCACCCTGTTTCACCTCTATCTGTATGAGGTCGGCCACCCTCTTGGCATCCTCCCACTCTTGTCCCCACACTCGTTTGATACCTTCAATAACCAGACGGTTGCCACTGCCCTGGGTGATATATACATGGCCGGCGGTGAGAGAAAGTTCAAGGTGGATCGGGGCGGTAACCTCCAACGTCTTTTCAAACTCGAACCAGGCTTCGGCAATAGTGGAGGAAGGGGTCATCATGGATGCAAACATAACGAGCGCCGCTATGCCGACCGAATGCCGCCGTATCACGTTCAGTCCTCCATGTCCTTATCAGATCGCGTTCTTCAGCTTCTTCTTCAGAAGCTCACGAGCCCTGAAGATTCTTGCTTTAACCGTACCAATCGGTATGTTCAAAAGATCGGCTATTTCCTCGTACGATTTATCGTCCTTGTGGCGGTAGACAATGACCTCGCGGTACTTATCGGGCAAAGACCGGATCGCCTCCTCAATCGATAACCTCTGTTCTTTACGCTCCAGAGCGATTCCCGGGTGGTATGAGTAGTCAGGGATATCTATCTCGACGGTGCCGTCTTTGGTCTCCAGTTTACGGTCAAGAGAGAGCGCCTTGATCCGCTTCTTGCGCAGGTGATCAATGGAGCTATTGGCTGCAATCTTGTAAAGCCACGTTGAGAAGCGGTATTCGGAACGATAACTGGCCAGCGAGGCAAAGGCTTTCATGAAAGTCTCCTGCACCAGGTCGTTGGCCGTTTCCTTGTCGCGTACGATCTTATACACAATCTGAAATACGGCTGAACGAAACCGGTGGGTCAGTTCGGTATAGGCTCTCTGGTCACCCCCCAAAGCCCGGCTAATCAGCGCTATCTCGCTTTCGGGCAACGATCTGTTTCTTTCACTTAGCAGTTACGTTTCTCACCTGATTCGGTTTCACTTCAAGTCAAATATGATATGAAACCGACCACAAACTCACAAGCTAAAAGGCAGCGCGGTTTGAACATTGTTCACAAGGGCGGCCAGTAACCCCACGTAGGAGGCGGCCTTGCGTTGCCCCGATGGAAGCCACTTGTGACCGGCGGAGACAAGCCCCGCCGCTACGCGAGAGGAAAAGCAACTTGTTTGTGAAAGCACGACTTCTTGATAATCCTCGTTTGTGGGTGCTGTCAGGCGACTCGCCTGACAGCCATCACGTGTGAAGGCAGGCATCGGGCGGGGTCGCCCGACACCACCCCCGAACCTTGATCCCGAGAAAATGGGATTTGGGGTCTGCACGCGGCACGTATCACGGCAATACACCTTCCGCCGAATGTCCGAATACTGTGGGCGGCAGACCTCCCGGTCTGCCCCATACCACCTGAAACCTTCCACCGAATGTCCATGTTCTGAACAGCGCATAGCTCGATGTCTCCGTCGGATTTCAAAGATTGAACATTGTTGGGGCCGGAGTCTCTCGGGGTCGCCCATTCACTGCATTTCGCAGCGGGATGACCGTAACTATGATAATAAGCTCGGACCAAGAATATGCTGTACGATCATCCAAAGTACTATGAAGTTGCCTTCTCTTTTCGAGACATATCCGCTGAAGCGGCGTTCATGCAAACTGGTATCGAACGACATTCAAGAATCCCGGTCCACTCTCTGCTGGAAATCGGTTGTGGCCCTGCACCTCATGCCGAAGAACTGGCGCGGCGCGGTTACCGATACATAGGGCTCGATCTCAACCGGACGATGCTCGATTATGCCGCCGACAAATGGCGAGACTTACACCCGGCGCCGAGCCTCATTGAGGGCGACATGACAGATTTCAGTTTGGACAGCCAGGTTGATTTCGCGTTCGTCATGATCGGTTCACTCTACCTGCGTTCTGAGTCCCATCTGCGCAGCCACTTTGATGCTATAGCCAAAGCTTTGAGACCGGGCGGATTATATTTTCTGGATTGGTGTATTCAGTTTTTCGATCCGACCGCCTGGGATGATAAACTCGTGTTTCAAGTCGAGGAGAACGGAATAGCGGTACGCTCGCAAATCCGGGTCAGGCCTGTCGAATCCGCTGGGAATCTGTTTGAAGAGTTCTGGACCGTAGATGTCGATGATCACGGACGGCGGGAGCGGTACAAAATGGCGGAACGAAACATGGCGCTTTATCCCCGGGAATTCAGAGAATTCATTGATCGTCGGAAAGATTTTGAGTTCGTCGGCTGGTGGGCCGATTGGGACCTGGACCGGTTCATCCACGACGGCACTAACATAGACCGCCCCCTTGTCATAGTACGCCGGACCGCAGGTTCGACCCCTTAGTATCCTGCCCCAGGATTATTATCCCCCTTTCGTGTGCTGCAGGGTCATCAGACCGGGAGGTCT
>JAUWMW010000028.1 GCA_030612965.1 bacterium | reverse complement strand
CGCCGTCATATCAATCGAAAGCGCCACATAGCATAATGCCTTGGGGGATGTCCCCGGTGTCGTTCGGAAACTGCACCAGGTATCAATCGCCCATCAAACAGACTCACCGGCAACGCGGTTGTGGAATGGCAGACACCAGGGACTTAAAAACTGACCCGGACGAAAATGCATCTGATTGAGTATCATTGCATTACATCGCACGGCAAGAAGATGGGATGTGATAGTCTAAGTATCACTTTGGATGGTTTTGGACCATTTTGGTTTGAAAGCGGTCCCAAATTGGTCCCAAGGTTCGAGGTGCGTACGCGAAGAAGAGATGGGTGCAGTTCGCTTCAGCGTGCGAGAATCAGCTTAGGATTTGTTAGTCGCCTCAATCGCTAATAGAGAGATACTGTCATCACTGATTTCGCCGCACTCTCACTAACTCCACTCCGTGACCGGGTACTGTCGCCGTAAAGGAATCCTCGAAAACTCCCAGATGCTTCTGACGCCACAAGTCACGAACTAACTGTTTCCCCTGAATATCCAGATCGGACCACATCGCAGTCACGCTGGTCGTGTCGTCCTGACGATTAAAAAGACCGACCGCCCTCGATCCGTCCTCAAGCACTTTTACCCACACTTCGAGGTCATCAATCTGTGAAACACGATTCGCTTGCTTGCCGAGCGGATCCTGATTCACTTCAAGTACCTCGTCATTGGTCAGCAAATTCAGCGTGAACTCATCCAGTTGCGTCATATCACAGCCGATAAGCAGCGGCGCCGAAAGCAGACACCACAGGCTGATGTGCGAGTACTGTTCACTCGGTGTCAAAGACGTCGGATGCAACTGCGATCCCCAGCCTACCATTCCGACCACCAGCATATCCGGATCGTTCCAGCGTCCCGGCCTGGCGTATTTTTCCAGACCATCCTGAGAAAAGCCGATCCACTCGACGCTGCTCCAGGTATCGGTAATGTCGCCGGTAGTGCGCCAGCAATTACCGCCAACTTCGGCTCCCCATTTCCATACTTCACCCATTCCATACTGACACAGGCTGTACACAATGTCGCGATTCACATTGTCAAGTGCGTCCCGCATCACAAAGTAAGGCGCCATCAGGGCAGTTCTATCACTGCCTCCGGCCACTCGGCCATAGGAGCACCAGTCGTATTTCAGATAGTCGATCTCCCAGTTCGCATACTGTTGAGCGTCCTGTTGCTCATACTCGTAGCTGGCCGTGTAACCCTGGCACGTTACCGGACCGGGGGAGGAGTAGATGCCGATCTTCAACCCCTTATTGTGAACATAGTTCGACAACGCTTTCATGTCGGGAAAATTCTTGTTGGTGTTGATCATCCCCCGGGCATCCCGCGGATCACCCGCCAGCATGGAGTCCTTCGAATCCGGCTTGACCATCCAGCAGTCATCGATGTTGATGTAGCTCCACCCGTGATTGATCAAACCGCTGGACACCATCGCATCGGCGGCGCTTCTTACTTTCTTGTCATCAATGTCAAGCGCAAAACAATTCCAGCTGTTCCAACCCAGGGGAGGGGTAAGGGCAATCGTGTCGCCGACAACAATACGAAACTGCCGTTCATCAGTTCCCAGCGCGTTCTTAGCTCTCAGCATTACCGTATATTCGCCCTTTTCATTCAGAGTGCCGGTTATTTGACCGGTCGATTCATCCACGGCAAGTCCGGTTGGCAGATTATCAACGGCAAACTCCATCGGTTTGTCCCCGGTCGCTGCAATTGTGTAAAGCAGAGGATGCCCCGGACGAACGCCGAATACCTTCGGCCCATTAATGCGCGGCTTGGGTGAGGGTTTGGGTGTAAGTATATAAGGTTTCTCGACCGGCATATCCACCGCCGCCGGTTTCTCGCCGCTAACCAGAAGTTTGGCGTCGGCCCAATCAGCATGGTCCCAGTTGATACCGTCACTTGCCTCTTTAACCTTGAGCACCAGCAGGTTTACATTGGTAACATCGAGATCCACCCGTACAGCCCGCCATCCTGCTCTTCGTATTCCACTGTTCCATATCTGTTTGCCGTCGGCATAGACAAAAAACTCGACACTGCCACCCTCACCGCCAATGACGTCATCATCCACACCCACATAGGCTAGAAACCGTTCCGAACCGCCCTTCAAATTGATTCGAAATTCCCCGACCGCGTGTGTCGCCAGACCCTGCTCGAACTTTCGCCCGCCAATCGACAGTCCTTTCCCTTCGATCGAAATATCTTTCAAGGGATACCCCCAGGCCTGCTTTACTCTGCTGATATCCAGCGTTGAGATATAAACGGTATCGATATCATCGGCAACCACTGGCAACGCCAGCGCGACGATCGCCGCGAAGCACAAAATCACTCTTGTTGTCATATCATCCTCTTAATGAGCTTGTTTGTAAGCATTGTTTGCCTCAATTTAGGAAACACACCTTCCGAGTGCAAGCTATGGGTTGCCTGACCGTCATTCCAGATCGCTCAACCCTATGATTGATCCAACCTTAGGCCGCATTCTTTCAGCTGAGCCATAATAGAAAGCTCGCATTGCGTCAGGGCCTCCCTAGTGGGAAGTTCCTTATTGGCAATGTCTGGTCAACGATTTATCTTTTCCAAAACGGAGCTTCTTGTATCTGGAGATGTTGTTCTTGAGAAATGCAATGGTCACAATTGTAGGAATTCCCCTGCTGATGCTTTTTGTCGGCATCAGTTCAGACGATAGCCTGTGTTCCCAGAACATGGAAGAGAGCAAAATGAGTATTCCACCAAATGCACCGGCTGCGCTCAAGTTCGACCGATCAGGCATATCGATCGACTACAACGGCCGTGCCATTCTCGAAGCGAAAATAGAAAATGTCGAAGACGTGATAGACATTAACGTGATCAACGACGATGACGATGGCAGAATAGATCAGGTCGTGAAGTACGTCTCCCGTAGCAAACCGCTCAAGCTGGTGGGACGGATAGTCGCGAGTGAACAATCGTTTCCCTGTGAGGCTGAACGACGGCACGGCGCCCCTGATATTGTTCGTCACAGTGTCGGCCTCAGTCACAGCCTTTTGAACCGGGCCATTTATGACCGGGAGTCCGACTGGGTTCTGTCAATTGATTTTCCTTCGGATGTCGTCATCGTCCCGGAGGATTCGACAGAGGACGGTATCACCTACCGAATCGAGATTAGCGGTTGGGACATTATCTTTCGCTTCCGACCGCGTTACTACCAGAAACACCGGGGATTGAGCTACTACAAGCCGTGGACCTATCGCGTATGGGACAGATCAGCCGCGGGCTGGTGCTCGTGGTTCGCATTCTTTACGGAGGTATCCGAGGATCAAGTCAAAAAGACAGCGGATATCCTGGCCGACGTTTTGGTGCCGTACGGGCTTGAATATCTGCAGATAGACGACGGTTACCAGCAGACACCCACGGGCCTACCGGAGACATGGCTGACACCCAACGAGAGATTCCCGTCCGGGATGGAACAGCTCAGCGACTACATCCGGGAACGTAGCTTGAAACCGGGTATCTGGACCTACACCAGTTTCCGCCAGAGAGAGTTCGCCCAGAGTAACAGCAAGTACTTCGTGCGTGACGAAAACGGCGATCCCGCCTACGGTAACTGGGTCGGGTATGTGCTTGACGGTTCTAATTCCGAAACCATGGACGACATCATTCGGCCTATTTATCGCGGTTTTGCTTCAATGGGCTGGCAGTATTATAAGGTAGACGCCCTACGTCATTTGCGGTATGAGGGCTACAATTCATATCAGCAGTACTTCGAAAATAAGAACTTGAATCGGGTGGAAGTATTTCGTAGCGTCGTGAGCGCTATACGCGAGGAAATCGGCGACGAAAACTTCCTTCTCGGCTGCTGGGGAATTCGTCCTGAGTTGATTGGCCTGATTGACGCCTGCCGGATCGGCACCGATGGGTTTGGGTACGGTGGACTGGCACAGTACAATTCGTTTAATAACGTAATCTGGCGTAACGATCCGGATCACATCGAACTCACGCCACAGGAGGCATACCGCTCGTGCATGGCGACATCAGTCACCGGCTCACTCTTTATGCTGACAGACAAACCCGAGGTGTACCAGACCGAACTGGCGGAACCAGCCAAGCGTTCATTACCGATTCTGTTCACGCTTCCCGGCCAAGTGTACGATGTGGACCCGACCCGCTCGGATCAACTTGACCGCGTCGATACAGAAACGAGCGGCTCCGGTCCGCGGATTTTTGATGCCGACCAGACCGCTGTATGCGATCTCTTTTTGCTCGAGATAAACAAACAGTTCGAAAGCTGGACCCTTCTGGGGCGCACGGGTGTGGATGTTCAGCAGATTCGGCTAGGGGATATCGGCTTGGATGAGAGGCAGGAATACTACGTATTCGAATTCTGGTCAAAGCGGATGTTGGGGAGTTTCAGTGAGTCGTTTCGTTTTGGTGACATCGATCCAGAATTCAACTGTCAGTTGTTCTGTATCAGGCAACGCCAGTCTAATCCGCAGGTGATGGCCACGAGCCGTCATATAACCTGTGGCGGCTTTGACCTAAACGATGTCATATGGGCTGATAATAGGCTTTCCGGCAAAAGCAAACTGGTCGGAGGCGAAACATACGAGCTGTATCTTACTGAGCCCGATGGATACGTGTTGAAGGACGTTGGGTGCGAAGGCGCCGAGGTTGCCGAGAAGCGAAAAGACGGCCACCTTCGAGTAATTCAACTCAAAATCGATACGAATACCGAGGTATGTTGGGCTGTACGATACGATGTCCGCTAAATTCGGCCCACGCGCAGCAGGTCACCTAACAACGTCATTTTCCGGGGACGGCATTTGCCGCAGTTGTCGATTTCTCAATCGGATAACTTGCCCTCTCCAAACAGATCAGTTGTTGACAGAATAGCATGTATCAGTATAGTTTAATGACGTAGTATGTCTATATTAGGACTCTTGACGGGAAATCTCATATGTAAAGGATAACAGGATGTACGAAGAGAAAGTGTCAGTGGTATGTTTTCAGGTACTTATGTGCTTGTTCCTGTTGGCGCCTCTTGCCAACGCCGAGTCTTTTGTTAACTGGGAGAATAACGATCAAATGAAAGCAGTACCGTTTACAGATGTAAGCATTGATGACGATTTCTGGTGGCCGCGAATGGAAACCAATCGCAAGGTATCTATCCCTTACGATTTCAAGAAGTGTGAAGAAACGGGCCGTATTGACAACTTTGCCAAGGCCGGTGGCTTGATGGAAGGGGAGTTTATAGGAATCCGTTACAATGATTCAGATGTTATGAAGGTTATCGAAGGCGCCTCGTATTCGTTGAGTCTTCATCCTGATCCAAAGCTTGAAGAATATCTTGACGATCTGATAGCCAGGATCGTTGCTGCTCAGGAAGATGATGGTTATCTGTATACCACACGGACAATTGATCCCGAGAATCCGGCGAAGTCAGCAGGCGACACACGCTGGTCGTATATTATTCACAGTCATGAACTCTATAATGTTGGACACATGTACGAAGCAGCAGTAGCACACTATCGGGCAACCGGCAACCGTTCACTGTTGGATGTAGCGATAAAAAACGCCGATCTCATTGACAGTGTTTTCGGCCCCGATAAAAGACATGATCCTCCAGGTCATCAGGAAATAGAAATCGGCCTCGTCAAACTCTACAAAGTGACCGGGAACGAAAGATACTTGAAGCTGGCAAAATTCTTTCTTGATCAGCGCGGCAGATATATCGGGCGCGAGCCGTATACAGCCTACGGCAATGCTGAATATACTCAGGATCATAAGCCAGTGATCGAGCAGAACGAAGCCGTGGGGCATGCTGTTCGGGCAGGTTATTTGTATTCCGGCATGGCGGACGTTGCGGCGCTGACCGGTGAGATGGAATATATAACAGCGATTGGTCGAATCTGGGAAAACGTTGTATCGAAAAAATTATACATTACCGGCGGTATCGGCGCTCGTCACAAAGGAGAGGCCTTTGGCGATAATTACGAATTGCCCAATCGGATGGCCTACAATGAAACCTGTGCCGCCATTGCCAATATGATGTGGAATCATCGCCTGTTTCTACTTCATGGCGATGCAAAATACATCGATGTTCTGGAAAGAACGCTTTATAACGGGTTCCTTTCCGGTGTATCTATGAACGGAAATGAGTTTTTCTATTCTAATCCCCTGGAATCAGTTGGGAATCATAAACGCAGTCCCTGGTTTAGCTGCGCTTGCTGTCCTGTGAATGTCGTCCGCTTTTTGCCTTCACTTCCAGGTTATGTTTATTGTCTTCGAGGCGACAGCGTGTTCGTCAACCTTTTCATCAAAGGGAATGCCTCGATCAATATGAAAGGCAATACCGTGCGACTTGAGCAGGAATCGCGATACCCCTGGGATGGCAGCGTGACAATAACGGTTAGCCCGGAACGATCAATGAATTTCGCTGTTCATGTGCGGATTCCCGGCTGGGCACAGGGACAGCCCGTACCCAGCGATCTGTATACGTACATGAGCAGAAACGATAATAACGTTACATTAAAGGTTAATGGTGAACTGGTGGATCTCGACATGAATCGAGGCTTTGCCCGAATCGACCGCGTCTGGGAGAAAGGTGATGTAATCGAATTATACCTGCCCATGCCAATCAAAAAAGTATTGTGCAATGAAAGTGTAAAGGAAAACAGGGGGAAATTCGCGCTGGAACGTGGTCCAATCGTTTACTGTGCGGAATGGCCGGACAACGGCGGTCATGTGCTTAACCTGCAGTTATCCAAGAACGCCGTGTTCAGCGCCGCTTACCAGCCGGATTTACTTAACGGTGTGACCGCAATCAGCGGCAAAGCTACCGGTCTCTATCGTACAAAAGATGGCAAATCGGTAAAGGAAGAGGAGCAGGACTTCGTTGCCATTCCCTACTATTCCTGGGCGCATCGGGGGCAGGGAGAAATGACAGTCTGGCTGCCTTATGAAGAATCCATCGCAAGGCCCCTGTCGCCTCCCACTCCCGCTTCCACAGCCAGAGCCAGCGCTTCGCATACCTGCCAGACCGATAGTGAAACGTCATTGAATGATGGAATTGAGCCAACAAGTTCCAATGAACAATCGATTCCCCGTTTCACCTGGTGGGATCACAAGGGTACAAAAGAATGGGTTCAGTATGATTTCCAGAAAGCGCTGAAGATTTCTTCTATCGCGGTATACTGGTTCGACGATACCGGTGAAGGTGAATGCCGTGTGCCGGAATCGTGGAAATTACTATACAAAGTCGGTGATGAGTGGAAGGAAGTCTCCGGAGCCGACGAGTATGGAGTAGAGAAAGACAGGTACAACAATGTTTCTTTTGATTACGTTGAAACGACCGGATTACGGATTGCCGTTCAACTTAAGCCCGATTTTTCCGGGGGCATTCTGGAGTGGCGGTTGGACTGAAATAATCGAGAGTAGAACTACGAACATCATCATCCGTTCGTTTTCAACGGCGGGTTTTGTCTCATCTCTTTGCCTCTGAACTCTGCAGATATCTACAGGCTGCTCCATAAGTTGGAGTGAGACGAGAAGATCAATTGAACGTATGCCAGCGCAAGACTGCATTGGCGAGCCATAAAACGAAAACAACTTGCACGTACAGAATCTGTCACTTAATTTCTAATCAATAATTGTCCACTTCCTTTGAAGACGTACAATTCCTAAAATACTGAACAGTTTTTTCCAAGCCTTTCTTTAAACTATAAGTTGGGTACCAACCAAGTGTATTTTTAATCAGAGTACTATCAATGACACTTCGTCTTTGTTCACCAGGCAAGCCTGGCTTATGAATTTGTTTTTGAACTGATCCTGATATTTGTCTAATGTAGTTGAATAATGTGCTAATATCGGTCTCCTTCCCTGTACCGACATTGAAAATGCCGCATTTATCATAGTCCATTGCCTGTAGATTAGCCTTTACTACATCATCAACAAAAACAAAATCTCTCGTTTGTTTACCATCACCGTATATCACCGCTTTCCGGCCGTCCAAGATACGGGAGACGAAAATCGCTACTACACCTGCTTCGCCATCTCCCCTTTGGCGAGGGCCATAAACATTGGCATAGCGAAGCGAAACGTATTGCAAACCATACTCACAGTGATAGAATTGAAGATATTTCTCAAAAGCTAATTTAGATATACCATAAGGAGACCTGGGATTTTGAGGGTGCTCTTCTGAGGCCGGGAATTTCTCTTGCTCACCATAAATTGCACCACCTGTTGAGGCAAAGACAACCTTCGCAACACTGTGATTCTTGCAGGCCTGTAATAAATTAATACCCCCCAGGATATTTGCTTCAGCATCAAACGCCGGGTTAATCACGCTTTTCCTAACATCCATTTGCGCTGCTAGATGAAACATCACATCGTATTTGCCTTCTTCAAAAACTTGATTAACCTTATTATCACGGATATCAATCTCGTGGAGTATCGCCTGGTCCGGCACATTTTCTAAGCGACCGGTGAAAAGATTATCAATAATCTCAACATGCAAACCTCTATCCAGGAGGGCACATGCCACTTGCGATCCAATAAATCCTGCACCACCTGTCACCAATGCTCTTTTCATTTGAAATCCTTACAGCAAAGTCGCATCAAAGAATTCTATTTTGACTTCCTTCTTTATTTCGCCAGTAAATCCAGAGCGAATCACATCTATCAATAGCGATATTTAGCCTGTCCCACATATATGAAGCCAACACATTCTATTGACTAAAACTACATCTTTTTCTCATGGCAAGATTCTCTCCTTGGCTGAATCTGTCCACTGTCGCCAAAAAAGCGACCAAATCAGTTTTATTATCGAATTGGTACTTCATCAACACCAACACTTGACATTATCAAGAATTATATCCATTTTCTGTAGGACAAGGTTAAACTGCACCTAAAAGGCGGAAAAAGCAGCGATATGTTAATCTACACACAATGCGAACTGTCACGCTCACTTCACAGCGCTCACTCAGCAATGCTCGTTTACTGGCGCCACCGATTCGATTCCAAGCAGATGATCCCAAATCCCCCGAGGTAAGATGGAACTCTCACTACTCGACGTCCTTGCCTTTGTAGTTTTCCTCTCGGCAGTGATCGGCATCTCGCTCTACGCCTCACGTAAAGAAGAGAACACCGAGGACTACTTTCTCGCCGGCCGAAATTTGACCTGGTGGTTGATCGGGTTCTCACTCATCGCGTCGAATATTTCCACCGAACATTTTGTCGGTATGGCCGGGGCTGGATTCGGAGCGGCGGGGCTGGCCATTGCCAGTTACGAATGGATCGCCGCAATCACCATGGTCGTGATGGGGCTTTTCCTGTTGCCTATCTTTCTGCGTCTGGGCATCTATACCATGCCCGAGTTCCTCGAACACCGTTTCGGGCAAGGAGCCCGGACCCTAATGGCCGTCTACATGATTATCGCCTATGTGGGTGTCGCCATCGCCGCAGTCCTCTATTCCGGAGCCTTGGGGATCCAGGCCATCTTTGGACTGGACCTGACCTTAGGAATCTGGCTCATCGGTCTACTGGCCGGTGCCTACACCATTTACGGAGGATTGAAAGCCGTCGTCTGGTCCGATCTGCTGCAGGGTGCAGCTCTGTTGATCGGAGGCGCTGTGGTCACCGTTATCGGGTTTGAGAAGCTGGGGGGGATCTCAGTATTTCTTCAGGAGAACGCTGACAAGCTCCATGTGGGCCTGCCCGCCGACAATCCCGACATTCCCTGGACCGCCCTGCTTTTGGGCATCTGGATTCCCAATTTTTACTACTGGGGATTCAACCAGTTCATCTCCCAGCGCACACTCGGTGCCAGATCCCTGCGCGATGGACAGATGGGGCTGATATTCGCCGCCGCCATTAAGCTGATCATCCCCTTCATCATCGTGTTCCCGGGCATCATGGCCTTCCAGTTGTTTCGCGACCAGATCGCCGTCGGCGACCAAGCCTACCCGGTGCTGATCAATAACCTGCTGCCGGTAGGTCTGCGCGGGATTCTATTCGCGGCTCTGTTCGGCGCTGTGATGAGCAGCCTGGACTCGATGCTCAATTCGGCATCGACCATTTTTACCATGGACATCTACAAGCGCCGGTTGCGACCACTGGCCACAGCCGGGCAGACGGTCAAGGTTGGCCGGATTGCCACTGCGGTTTTTGTGGTAGCCGGCTGCCTGCTCGGGCCGTTGCCCGGAAGCTTCTCCGGCGTGTTTGAATACATCCAGATGATCTGGGGTTTCATCTCGCCCGGCATCGTTGCGGTTTTCGTTTTCGGGCTCGTTTTTCGCCGCGCACCCCAGTGCGCCGCCTTGGCAGCCATGATTCTCGGCGTGCCGGTTTACGGCCTGCTGCTATGGCTTTTCCCGGACGTGGCTTTCCTTAATCACATGGCCGTGACCTTTTCTGTTTTGCTCCTGGTCATGGCGGCTTTCACTCTGGCTCGGCCCCTGCCCGAACCTGTGCGTCTGTTAGGAGAGACATTTGGTGAAAAATCCATCGATCTACGTCCTAGCTCATCGGCTCGCTGGCTGGGTGGGATTGTGGTGCTGTTGACAATCATGCTCTATGTGGTGTTCTGGTAGGATGCACCCTGTAGCAATTCGCGACCAGTTCAAGGCTACTTTCGGACGCGAGCCGCTGCTTGTGCGTTACCCCGTGCGCTTTAACCTGATCGGTTCACCGAACGGCACAATCAGCATATCGGTCGTGACGAACGGTGGCACTGATGGTGCATCGCTTATGTATTCCGCGTCTTTGATTGAAACTGTAATTGTACAAAGGAGTAATTGATGAGGATTGACTGTCGATTGTTGGGATGCTTGCTGATGTTATCCGTTTCGATAGTGTGTGGTTGTAAAATGAGAATGGACACAGCAACCAAGCCTTACGGCCTGATGCCTGACGGACGCCAAGTAACCGTGGTTACTCTGACCAATGCAAAGGGGCTCAAAGCTACGCTCACCAATTACGGGGCGTCGCTGATTAGCATGGAAGTTCCTGACCGTGAAGGAAAAACAGCGGACGTCACCCTTGGTTACGATACCCTGGAGGGGTGGCTTTCCAACACCAGTTATTTTGGGGCCACCGCGGGTCGATACGCCAACCGGATCGCACAAGGTCGGTTTACGCTGGACGGCAGTACCTATACCCTGGCCACGAACAACGGGGCTAACCATCTGCACGGCGGGATCATGGGATTCGATAAGAAACTGTGGTCCATGAAGGAGGTGCGTCGAAAGGGTGCGGTGGGCGTTGAGTTTACCTACACCAGCCCTGACGGCGAAGAAGGATTCCCCGGAAACCTGGAGACGGCCGTGATCTACTGGTTGACTCAGGACAACGAGTTGCACGTGGAATTCGAAGCGACCATCGACAAGCCAACTTTGGTCAACCTGGCCCATCACAGCTACTGGAATCTGACTGGCGATCCCAACCAGTCGATCAATGATCACAGGTTGATGCTGGCCGCGGATTTTTTCCTGCCGGTGGACGAAGGGCTGATCCCTACCGGTGAGCTGCGTCCGGTCAAGGAAACGCCCTTCGACTTCACCCGCCCCACGGCGATCGGTGCTCGCCTTAACGAGACGGATCAACAGCTTCAATATGGCCGGGGCTACGATCACTGTTGGGTTTTACGCAAGGAGCAAGGCTTGCGGCTGGCAGCAACACTCCACGATCCCAGCACCGGTCGGGCCATGGATATCCTGACCGATCAACCGGGCATTCAGTTTTACGGAGGCAATTTGCTCGACGGATCCGTCACCGGGAAAAAGGGAATCCGCTACCAGCACCGGACTGGGCTTTGCCTGGAAACGGAACTCTTCCCCGATTGCCCGAATCATACTGAGTTTCCATCGCCCGTGCTGCGCCCCGGTCAGACCTACCGGCATACTATGGTCCATCGGTTTTACGTGGAGCCATAACGCACAATCCCTAGCGGTAGAGGTGTTGGAAGTAGAGCTTTCTGGCGAATCGAAGTCAGGAGGTCTTGATGAAACGGTCGAGGTTTAGCGAGATTCAGATCATTGGGATATTGAAAGATGCCGACAGCGGCATTTCGAGGAGTGATTTGTGATGATTTGTGTCATAGTACTTTATTATTAAGGTACACGATAAACCGCAAATCTCAAGGCGGATGACATTTTGAAGAGGCACACAAAGGAAAAACTGATAAATGAAACCGGTGATCTGTTTCAAGAAAGATTCGAAATCCGGCCAGAATTCTTGTCTGTCGCACCGGGAAGAGTGAATATTATTGGTGAGCATACTGACTATACCGGTGGATTCGCCATGCCCTCTGCAATAGACAGGTGGATTTGCACCGGTATTTCTAAGCGAATTGATAAATCTATTCATGCTGTCAGTATAGATTTTCAAGCCGAAATCAAGTTCTCCTTGGATGAAGAAATTATTTTCGATGATCTCTGGAAAAAATATGTTTACGGTGCTACAAAAATCTTCACTGAGAAATTCACGTTGAAGGATGGATTAAACATACTGATTCACGGAAATGTTCCGATAGGTTCAGGTGTTTCATCTTCTGCAGCACTGGAAGTTTCTTTGATGAACGCTTTTCGAACACTAACTAATGCTGAAATCGACGATCTTGAGCTAATTAAGATGTGCCAGCAAATCGATCACAGGTTTCTAAATATCAAGATCGGACTCCTGGATCAATTCGCTTCCCAGTTTTCCCGGGAAAACCATCTATTGAAAGTCGATTTCGCAACCAACAGCCATTCATATCACTTAGCGGATTTCTCGGAGGTCGAATGGATTCTCATCGACACCGGAATACGCCATGAGCTCGCCGTTTCCAAGTACATGGAACGAGTCGAAGAATGCGCCCGCGGTTTGGAAGCGGTGAAAAGGACGAATCCTTCAGTGATCTCGTACCGGGATATCCTGATGACAGAAATCGATAAGATAGCCGACTCACACCCTGTGGAAGCTAAAAGACTCACTCATTTCTATAATGAAAATCATAGAGTTGCTGAAACAGCACAGGCAATTGAGCACAAAGAGTGGTCGAAGATTGGAAATCTTCTATCGGAATCTCATGAAAGCCTGAAAAGCCTTTATGAAGTAAGTTGCCCGGAACTTGATTTTCTAATTGATTCAGCCCAAAGTTTTTCTAATTGGCTGGGTGGGAGAATGATGGGAGGTGGATTTGGGGGATGTACGCTGAACCTATTGAAACAGGGGTATTTGGATGAGTTTAAGGAGCTTATTATGCGTGCGGCCGTTGAAGAGAAGGAATTTGAGCCGAAATTCCTTGATTTTAGAATAGTTGGCGGCGCTGAAGTTTTGCAAGAATAAATCTCTAAATGGTTATTGATATTTTATGGCTGGAAGAATTGTAATACTCGCAGGCGGAGCTGCTTCGCGAATGCGAAGATCGTTAGGGGACTTCCCTGAAATGCTGGACAGATATGGTAATAAAGCTGGGATTGTCAGCAAATCGATGATAACTGTGGGCTCAAACAACAGACCATTCATGGATTATCTGTTGGATAATGTTCTTAGCGCCGCTTACAACGAAATAGTCATTGTTGTGAATAATAAAGACAATGTAATCCGGGAGTATTATCAGGATAAGCGAGGGATTTCCGGGAGAAAGGACTTCAAAATATCATTTGCGGTTCAGGAAATCCCCACCGGCCATGTCAAACCCATGGGGACAGCCGATGCGTTATTGAGGGCTCTAAAATCAAAACCCGAATGGTCAGGAGACGCTTTTACAGTCTGCAACAGCGATAATATTTACTCGGTGAAAGTTCTAAAACTGCTCAAAGATTCGAATTATAGAAATGCCATGATAGGATATAACAGCATGGCATTAAAACTCGATTCGGAAAAGCTTTGCAAATTCGCCATAATATCGAAAGATGATGAAGGCTGTTTAAAAGATATTATTGAAAAACCGTCCAGAGAATCGATTCAGACGCATGGCGGTCTCCACGATTTCGAAATCAGCATGAACATTTTTAGGTTCGACTATGATATGATATTGCCAATACTCGAAACGGTTCCTGTTCACCCTGAAAGAGGTGAGAAGGAGATCCCGGAGGGAGTTAGGATGCTGGTTAACAGGTATCCGAAATCGATGTACGTTTATCCCATCGCTGAACATGTCCCCGATTTAACCGAAAAAAACGACATAGCCATTGTAGATAAAACTATCAACTTTAATAATAACAGTTGATATGATGAATCCTGCAAAAAGCCAATTGTTTTGCCTTGGTCAGCTTACCAGTCCCGGTCCCAAATTGGTCCCAAGGCCGTTTTTCAACCTTGCGCAGAACACCGTAACTCGTTATCCTTCAATAATGCCGGAGTGGTGGAATGGCAGACACCAGGGACTTAAAATCCCTTGGTCCTTAAGGGCCGTGCCGGTTCGAGTCCGGCCTCCGGCACCACATATGAATTCGTTTTGTCGCGTGTCGCGACCTGAATGTAAACCGGGAGTTTCTTTATGCGTTATGCTGTTCTTGTCCTGCTTCTGATGGTAGGGAGCTTTGTGATCAATGTTGCGCCCGTCGGTGCGACTGAGGTATCACGAGTCGAGTTTGAAAGCCACGATATCCGTGTGACCATCGACGTTCCCGCGCATCAGGCGACCTTCATTGATGAGGGAGAGGTTGCCGTCACAACGGGATGGAATCTGTTCTACCTGAACAAAACGGCTACGGTGGAATCGTTCATTCTGGCTGACGCTCCGGTAGAGTATTGGGCGGTGACGTTGGCCGACACTAATTCGATTCCACCAGAGATTGTGCCGCATCTCGTCGAGTTCGAGGCGGATGT
>JAUWMW010000154.1 GCA_030612965.1 bacterium | reverse complement strand
CCTTCCGAATATGTAACATGTGGGAGAACCACGAATAGCAGGTTGTGAGGACACTCTGATGCAAGTTGGACAAAGAAAACAATCAGATATCGAGGTAACCCTGAAAAGGACTTGACATGTATCATAGCAGGGTGGGTTTCGGCATTCCGTATACAGCCGTGTGCAACCAAAGTTAACATCGAATCCGTTTATGTGGAGGTTGTACTTGATCCACAGATTCAGAGAGGAATCGGCTTCGCCGATGTCGAAACCACAGGGGTTTCGACCTACGGTTTTACCGATCCTCTCCCGTTTAATCTATAGCAAACGAAAACGCCCGCCGGAATCCGGCGGGCGTTGCATTCATATTCTTGGTTCCGAAGTGAACTTAGTGACCGCCGCAACCACCATGGTGACCGCCGTCATCATCATCACAGTGCGGAACACCGAGGCGACCGTTATTGTAACGATCCAGTTTCCGAGCCCATCTGAGAACCCTGAACTTCTTGCACCATCTCAACCGGCGCCAATCTGAGCATTCGTGATCGGCCAGGAAGCCGTCGGCAGCCGCGATCACAGTTGCTACTGGTTCGCCGGAGGCGTTGTTGGTGATATTCAACTTGGCCGCCAGAAGCTGTGCATATAGCTTCGTTATGCCGTTCCTGCGATGGCAGTAGACCTTCTGACCCAAAAGATCGTGGGCAATCTGGCCGTTGTCAACTAGTATACTCTTGGAGCCACCCGGTGTGCCAAGCCACTGCGGCAGCAATGCTGTGACCATGTCAGGCTGCGGGCCGAACCCGCCCCAGTTGTACCAGTACCCTTTAGTACGGGTGCAACCATCCGGGGGCGGCGGTGTCCCTGGCAACTCAAACCGAATCAGTGCCTGCTTTTCCCAGTCGGTTGCCAATTGCCACCCGGTACGCAGGGTTTGACTGGCTCCGTAATTGTCATCGGGAGCGCCTTCCCAAAACTCAGCGTCGGCGATGGCCGGAAGATCTTCGCAGACTTCCACACCACCCATCATGTAACAGACCTCAAGAACGGGATGCATGTTGACGTCAGCGTGTTCGCGACTGATGAATATGGAGCGCGGATAGGTCGTACCCTGCTCAATCAGAAAACCATAGTTCGGGACAGCGCCATCGAGCCATGCCTGGACCAGCGCGGTAACATCAAACGTTTTGTAACCGCCGGCGTCAACGAGGATGGAAGCTTCCACGGCGGCATCATAGGCGCCGGCGAAGTTGTTCCAGGTTACGACCATCTCATCCCAGTCAGCAGTGACCCGGTGAGCGTTGACGGTCTGGTCGGAGACCTGCCAGACATACAAATTCAAGCTGGCCGATACCAGAGTAGCGCCCGGCGGAATGGCCGAACTCAACTGAAAGGCCGAACCATCAATCGGCGCTGTCGGGCCGGACTGGTTCGAGCAACCGGCGACGATCAATGCCAGAGTCGCCAGGGTGAAGATCAGAATGTGTCTTTTCGCCACTACTACCTCCTTGCGTGAGTGAGTAACATTTAGGGACTTAATGTCTTTGGGCAGGTAACTGTCGATGTTCGTACCTTACCGAAGGAACAAAAGGGTGTGAACAACAGGCAGGACCTTCCCCTACTTTCATTTCCGCTTATGACCGTCGCAAAAAGCGTACAATGTTGACAGTTGTTCTCACTTAATGCTGCCCGACCAATACGAAGACGCCTATAATTGATCGAGTATAGCGACTTTTCACCGAACTGTCAAGTGTTCTAGGGACAAGTCAGAGGCAAAACGCAGACCGACCGCGAGGACTACAGGAGTCCAGTATGCAACCAACTGCGGTTTATGGATATGCAATTGAACATTCCGCCGGCTTTTCATCAGATCATTATCCCGATTAGTGATCGTCTTTTGCAGAACCTGTTATTCGATCATATTCAAGCAGGCTGTTGAAAAAGCGTTTCATCATACCTGGAACCTACCGGATTTGTCGTGCCCGCGAAGGCGGGCATCCAGTAAGTTGTTGATTTAGATAGATTCCCACCTGCGCGGGAATGACTTGCAACACAGCGAAACTGCTTTTCTGTCTCTTGTCCCGAGATTCTCAACAACCTCCCAGGGAGAAGGCCAGGAGGGAGGATTCCGCCAGAACGTCGGCACGACCTTTGCTGCTTTGAAGTCCAACAGAGTTACTTGCCCGTGAACGAAAGTAAACGGGAGTGGTGTGCGCTGGGCAACCAGCCACCTGACGTTAGAGTCGGGCATCCCCCCTCCGCCACTCCCGCTTTTTTTGTACCATCTTTGCACGACATCCCCCGTTAAAAACTCGACCCTGCCTGCCGATAATCATGAGGATATAAGAATTTTGTGTCGAGGATATCTTCGTGAGACAATGGCTTCTTCGTCAACTCCGTCCGGCGCTGCTTTCGCGGCTGGGTCACATCATCGTAGTCCAGGTGATTTTCGTCTTTGCGGCTGTCGCCTTGATAATATTCTTCCCCAATCGTGATGCCCGAGTCGACTTCGGGTCGGCCAGCGAGCAGCATCTTCGCCCGGTCGGGCAGGCCGTCGAACGGATTTCAATAGAGGATAACGGGCCAACAGGACCAACCCTGGACAAGAAGTCTCACCTGGTTCTAAACTCGTTATTCGCGTCTGATGAGAAGTATGACTATGCTGCGATTTACTTAACGGACGACCATGATGGTATTACGAAGGCTTATACTTACGAGGGCGATGAACAGGACTATAGGTCGCTGATGGGGGAAGTCGATCTTTCGTGGTTGGTGGATTCTCCCGTTGGAAGGTCTTCTACTCAGCATAATCTCGGTCAGTGGGTACCGGTGAGTATGGGCGCCGGCCATTTCATTTATGGTTATCGCTTTGAGATAGCGTCGGGCGGCCCCGCCCTGCTTGTATTGGTGATTGATCAGGAGTTTGTGGTCTCAAACCGCAACACTCTGTTGTATGGATTGCTGCTGCTGTTTCTGGGATCCATCCTGGTGTCGCTCTTGACCGTGCACTTGATCGCTCGCCGATTCCAAAACCCTCTGAAGCGGTTGGAACAGGGTCTTGAGAAGACGGCGTCCGGAGAATTGTTCTACCTGCTTGAAGTTGACGGTAACACCGAGTTTAATCGACTCGTGGCATCGTTCAACCAGATGTCGAAAACACTTTGGAACAACCAGCAGACACACAAGAAGTACAACCAGCTTCTGAAGGACGCCTATCTTACTCAGGCCGAGTCACAGGTGTTTCTGGCCACCCTGATCGACTGCTCACCCTGCTCCATAGTAGCCGCATCTTCGGTGGGCGAAATCGTCATGTTCAACCGCATGGCGGCTGAAGTCTTCGGTTACGATAACGGCGAGGCGCTCGGCGCCACCATAGACAAATTGTTCGCAGCTTCTCGTGACGCCGAGAGATCTGTTTCACCGACAGAACGGACTGAGAGATCCGGAGAAGTCGTCTGTCGGCGCAAGGACGGCTCGATGTTCCCGGCCTTTCTGGTGGTATCACAGCTATCCACCGATTCCGGCCATCCGCCGGTTCATCTGTTTATCTTCCTGGACATTTCCGAAAGCAGGAATTTCCAGGAGATGATGGTCAGTGTGGATCGTTATTATACGCGAGGCGAGATGGCGGGTGATATCGCCCACGAGATCAACAACTACCTGGCTGTTTTGAGCGGCAATATAGAATTGATGCCGTTGTTCCTGAAGAGGGGTGATCAGGAGAAGATAAACAAGAAGCTGGAACTCATGAAAACGACGGTCGACAGAATCGCCCGATTCGCCGACGGCCTTATGGACGTCAATCAGGGCGAGGCGAAATTCGTACCGGTCGACCTTAACCAGCTAATACAAAACATGCTGGCGTTCCTGAAACCGCAAAACCGGTTCGATGGAATCGAGTTTGTAACCGAGTTATCAGCCGAATTACCCCTGGTCGAACTCGATCAGAACCAGATCCAGCAGACACTCGTCAACCTGATCCAAAACGCTGCTGATGCTCTGCACGAGAGTCCGGACCCGAGAAAGATACGGGTCTGCACGCAACGGCTGTCCCGGGGCAATTGCGCCCGAGTGGCCGTCATCGACAACGGCCCCGGGGTGAGCGCTGAGTTCGAATCCTCGCTATTCCAGAAGCGTTTTACTACCAAACGCAAAGGACACGGTTACGGCCTGGTGACCTGCCATCGCATCATCGACAAACACAACGGGCACATCGGATACGTTCATGATGCCGCTACCGAGTTCTTCTTTGAGATCCCTATCAATCATCAACAGGATTCACAGTCACAGACACCGTCTGCTGCCATTGACGCCTCGGCCAGCGTTTAACTTTTAGTTGCCGCCAACAGCCGGCGCCTTTAGCTTGGATTCCATGCCGGCTTCCCGTAAAACAAACTCCACCGGGATGGACCCACGGTTTCTCGCCGCCTTGCTTCTGGCGCTGGCGGTTGTGATCGTCCTGATTACATGGCTGGGTATTCGCGAAAGCCGTCAGGACAGCCTGCGCCTGCTGAAGATGCAGGGGGTCGCTTTTACCGAGGCGCTGGCCCAGGCGGCGGAGAATGCCATGGCCTCGGAATCCTATTATGACTATTTGGCTCATCTACGCTATGGCGAGATAGTGCGCAGTGTTGTTCGCCATGATCTCTCTTCGATATCCGATCAGCAATTGACCCAAATAGCCATCGAGCACGATCTATACGCGCTGTTTGTTCTCGACTCCACCGCCACCCTCACATCCGGCGGCGTAGCACGCGGTTCGGAAACAGGTCCACCGCCGTTTGTACTGGACGAAGCCATTCAGCTTCTCGGGCAGCCGGAACACAAGTATGTCATGCTTCTGGATGAAGGCGAAGTGCCCGGAGAAATCGTCCACTACTATCTCGAACTGACCAGCGACTTACACTGGGTCGTGGTTCTGATGGCCGACGCGGTGTTTTACGTTGAGGCTTTGCGCCAAACACAAATCGGATACCTCGCGCAGAACATGGCGCGAGAGGAAGGCATTGAGTACATCATCTACCAGTCAACCGAAGGCATTGTCTTCGCCTCGCGCAAGACCGGACGACTTCTCGCCATTGAGAGCGACCCCTTCCTGACGGAGTCGTTGGACAGTGACAGTATCCACCACCGCACTCTCAATTTCCAGGGAAGGCAGGTGCTGGAGTTGGTGCGGCCGTTTTCGTCGGAGGAGTATCCCTTTGGTCTCTTGCGCGTGGGTCTGTCGCTGGAAGGATACTACTTGGTGTCGAGGGGGTTTGATCGACTGATGCTCGGACTGGCGGCGGTCATGTTTGGCTTGATCCTGGTGGGACTGTTATATCTAAGAAGCCGACGCCGTCGCAAAGAACTGTCGCGGCGTTACAGCCATATCAAGACGGTTACCGACAGAATCTTCGACGAGATGCGCACCGGGGTGGCCGTCGTTGATCATCACGGAACGATCACGCTGGTGAATGACGCCTTCGAGAGAATCTTCGGACTGACCGCGTCCATGGGTCGGTCGTGGGAGGAGTTGATTGAAGAGCCACGACTTGCTCTTACGACCCTCCGAGCGGGCCGCGCAACATCCAACGAAACAGAAATCACCGTCGAGCGTGACGGTGACAAGCGCTACCTCCTGGTCGCATCTTCCAGCCTCCAGCCGGATGATACGGAGCAGCCGGGAGTGGTCGTTGTCGTCTATGACATCACCCGCCTGAGACAGTTCGAGCATGAGGCGGCACGGCGGGAACGACTGTCCGAGATGGGTCATCTGGCCGCCGGCGTAGCGCATGAAATTCGCAACCCACTCAATACTATCTCGATCGCCGCCCAGCGCCTGGAATCAGAATTCACGCCCACCGATGACAGGGACGAATATGTCTCGATCACTTCTCAGATACGAACCGAGACGACCCGTCTGAACGAGATCATCACGCGGTTCCTGGCCCTGGCTCGCGATGAAAAGAGACGGTCGCAGACCGTATGGCTGGACAGCTTAGTCACCGAACTCGTGCAATTCCTCAAACCCGAGGCTGAGGCTCTTGGAATCGAACTCTCGACGGAACTTGCGCCAGACCTTCAGGTCATGGCTGATCCTGACGCTCTCAAACAGATCTTCACCAACCTGTTTAGCAA
>JAUWMW010000280.1 GCA_030612965.1 bacterium | reverse complement strand
GGGCGAGCACACCCGATAGGTTCCGACATAGTACCTCCTTATCCGGGGCTCCACTCAGAGTTGCTTGTATGAGCAAAAATAACCCCTGTTCTAATGGAATGCAAGCAGGTTTGTAGCTGCATGTCGGTGAGGTAGCAGACTCCTCTTGTGGTGGCTGAGTCTTCAGACTCGGCCACGAATGACACAAGTAGTACCTTTCCGCGCAGGGAACCTTCAAAAAACCCATGATATTGTGCGCGGCAGACCTCCCGGTCTACCCGTTTGAGGGAACCATCCAAGGGAATCAAGGGGCAGACGAGGACGTCTGCCGCCCACCGCAACATCGGCAGATGTGGACATCTGCCGTGCACCAAAAAGCCGTTACGCGAGACGCATGACGGCACCTGAATTCGATATCTATGTGATGAGGGTGTGGGAGTGTCAGCTCATCTTCGAGGTGGCAGCCTGGCCGACCCGTTTGTCCTCTTTGAGAATGTGGTCGATCAGCCATTTGCCAAGATAACCTGACAATTCGTCGGTCCCCAGTTTCTTACCTCCCTTGACCTCGACGATTTTTTTCACGAACCATTGCCGCAGCACCGAGTGCTCCCCCTTGTGCGCGGTATAGTCGGGGAAATCGATATCCTGCATCAACTGCTCTTCGTCCTGAAAAAACTCTCGGGCGAATTTCGACAGTTCCAAAAGCGGCTCGGTGGCGTCTTTGGTGATGATACCGCCGGGCACTTTCGCAGGAAGCTGGTTGAGCATTTCGACAAATCTCTTCAACGGCCCATCGATCCGCTCAACACCGGTGTTGTATTTGTCCAGCCATTCAATATCTGCCATATCATCACCCAACCGTTATAGGGTTGCGCCGCGACTCCTTCGTGGGCCAGGAGTGCTCGTCTTATTTATGTCGACCGTTATCTCCAACAATTGATCATCTTTTGCACACCGATCAATGGCCACAAGTGGCTTTTTTGTCGCCTCGCGTGCCATAAATGGCCTTTTGCCTGCTTCGCAGGTGGACCGGGGTAAGGTTAGCGGTGATACAATGTCCCTGTATTTGGCAGACACCTCCTGTGTCTTCGTTTTTTCCCGCCTCCATGCGGTTTCAATCGTTATATTAGCAGTCCGTGGAAAACAAAGCGACAAAAAAGATTTCGTTCCAGACGGTTGGTTGTCGGCTCAATCAGTACGAGACTGAGAGGATGGCGGCCGATCTGGCGCCTTTCGGGTTCGAACGAGCCAATCGCGGTCAGCCGGCTGACCTCTACATTATAAATAGCTGCACGGTTACCCACCGCGCCGACAAAGACTCCCGTTACCTGGTTCGTCGTGCCAAACGCGAAAACCCGAACAGCCGGGTGGTGCTGGTGGGCTGCTACGTTGAGACCGACCCGGAAGGGATCGCCGAGCTTGAAGGGGTTGACCTGGTGATTCGCAACAGCGAAAAAGACCGTCTCGCCCAGATTCTGCCGCAAAAGTTGCCCACCCTGTTTGAAGGTGGTGCTGAGATAGTCTGTGCCCCGGTGCTGGCCGATTTTTATCAGCGCAACCGCGCCTGGATCAAGATATCCGATGGCTGCAACCAGACTTGTAGTTATTGCGTGGTGACTATCGTCCGCGGCAAATTGAACTGCCGTCCGGCCACGGAGATAGTCAGTGAAATAAACCAACTAGTCGCGCATGGCTATAATGAGGTCGTGCTGACTGGGGTCAACATCGGTTACTATAGTGACCGCGAGATTGCCCCACCCATCAAGAGCTTCACCGAACTCTGCGGCAGAATCCTGGAGAGTACCGAATTGTACCGCCTGCGGTTGTCATCGATAGAACCGCAGACGGTCACCGACGAACTGATCGACTTGTGTGCGCAAAACCCCGACCGCATTTGCCGCCACTTCCACATCCCGATGCAGTCCGGCTCCTCTCGAATACTGAAACAGATGCGTCGCCCGTACGATCGCGAGCGATTCCTCGAAAGGGTTGCGGCGATCAAGCAGGCGGTGCCGAATGTGGTCATCGGCGCCGATGTGATCGTCGGTTTCCCCGGTGAGACGGATGAAGACTTCGCAGCCAGTCGCTCGGCTGCCGAGTGTGGCCTGATCGACTACCTGCACGTTTTCAGTTACTCCGACCGGCCAAAGACGGCGGCTGCCGAGATGCCTGACAAGATCCGCCCGCAAGTCATCAAAGAGCGCAACGCGGAACTGACTTGGGTGTCCAACCGACTGCGCTACGAATCGCATTGTCGGCAGATTGGACAGACGCTCGAGGTGATCTCGGAGCACAAGAGTTCACCCGATGCCTGCTTTGGCATCTCGGACAACTATGTAAGGGTCAAGCTGCCCGCCGAGGCGGCCGGGCGGCGCGAGGTGGTACGGGTCAAGATCACTGCTGCCCACGATGGCCATGTGGTGGGCGATATCCTGCCCTGAGTTGTCCTCGCATCGCATCACTGCTTCCCACTCAAAAGGAAAAAGCTTCCGCCTGACGCTGGCCAGCCATGCTCCCATGTGGCCACTTCACACGCGCTAACCTATAGACTCACAATGCGATAAGAGAGAGGCGTCGCCTCCGGCATGGAGGTTGCATATTGGTCGGCTGGAGAAATAGGTATATGGAGTTCAATAATGGCTGCTGAAGAACAAGAGAAGACCGAGCCCACCGCCAATGAGGCCGAGGTCAAGACTCCCGACAAGGGCGGGATGCTCAAGTACATTATTATAGGCGGCGGCGCTTTCGTCGTGGTTATCCTGATCGCCGTGGCAGCCGTATTCTTCCTTGGCGGCGACAGCCATGAACCCGCCGAATCAGACGCGCAACCCGCGGAAACCAGAAAAGAAACCAAGACAGAGGCCGAGACGCCGGCGCATGAAACTTCGGCTGACGCTGATGAACCGCCACCTTTCTACAATGATGAGGAAATGGTCGACGAGCAGGATCCCAGCGTCATTCAGAATATTATGGACAACCTGGCTTTCCTGGATTACCAGCCCGAGGAGAGCGAGATCATGGCGGAGGAAGAAGAACTGGCCATGTCGGCAGAGGACTCGGTCGAGAC
>JAUWMW010000272.1 GCA_030612965.1 bacterium | reverse complement strand
TGAACTCCAAAGCGCCGCCGAGGTCCAGCGCAAAACCGGATCCACCGGTGGCGGTACGTGCCACCATCCGACCATCGCCGGAGAATCCGGTTTCCAGAGTATTCACGCTACCTTCCAGTTCGCTGATCTCCTCAACAGCGAAGCCACGGAGGTACTTGACAGTGGCCCCCACGGCCAGTCGACGCTGACCGATGTTGGCTACTTGTCGACCATAGGACAGCCCGGTCTGTAGGTAAGCCACAGCGTCCGAGTATGACCCGGTCAGGTCGATCTCCTGGCCGAAAGTGTTTCCGTTGAAAAGCAACTCCGCAATGTCTTTGCTGAGGTTGACATCCGCCACGCCGACGCCGGTGACACTCAACACGAATGGTCCTTTGGATAAAGAGAAGGCCGAGGCCTCGACGTCGGCTACCAGGTTCAATCCGTCCGACGGTATCTTGTCGAGCAGTTCGCGCTTGTCGGCGTCGGTCAGGATCGCGCCGGTGTAGCGGTTGTAGTCGCCGAGTGACATGGAGTTGTTGCTGATGTTGACGCCGAATCCGATGACTTCCAGACCGGTCTGGTGGTATCCCTCCAGGCCGAGGTTGGCAGGATTGTACCGGGCGGCGTCGACACCCGAAGCCAGTGACAGGTAAGCGCCGCCCATGGCCATACTTCTGGCCGATGACTGACCGGCAGCCAACGTATTTCCGGTTAACAGAAGTGCCAACAATCCTACGCAGGCTATGCGGGCTGTTCGGTGAAGAGCACCACGGCGCGAGTCTATATTCAGATCAAGATGCGTTCTCATGGCCGCCTCCTTAAAACTCGCCGTCGAAGCGGTATTCCACTTCAAAGCGGCCTGTTACTGTTATGTAGTCGCTCTGTATAAGCCGAACGGACTGGCCATCCGAACCCTGCAGGATCAATTCCTGACCGATGTACAGAGTGTCGTTCTTGAGAATCTGGATGTCTGCATTGGACAACATGATTTCCTGATAGCCGGTGGAGGCCGTGTCGATCACCAGTCCGGCGCCGGATACGGGAGCAGCGTCTATGGATAAGGGACCAATAGTGAGCCCTGGGTTGGTGTAGAGAGTGGCCGAGTCAGACCCGAAGAATATCTCGACAGTGGCGCCGAGCGGTAGGTGGTTTACTATGTTATAGACGAAGCCGGCTTCAATCACGTGGTCGGTAACGGCATCGATGTCTTCCTGATTGATCTCCTCACGTTGAATGTCGGTCTCAATCAGCGCCTCGTGGATGATCATCTCCATCGGGGCAACGATGCCGACGCGTGAGAACACGAAATCGTCTACGGTGACTGTTGCCTGCGTCACGCCATCACCAAAGGTGACCGTTCCGCCGGCCTCGACATGCGAGGGCAGGGGAGAGATGAAATCGGCAATACTACTGTTGGTGATAGTTGTGGTTACCGGTTGAGAACTCGAGCCAGCCTCGATGTCACCGGTGAGAGCCAGACTCTTGCCGTTGTCTCCGATCAATTGTATGTCAAGATAGCCGGGCAGACCGGTGCCGTTTTCTATGTCCAAAGTCAGCACTGCCGACACCAGTTCCAACGAATCGAATCCGGTGGGGATATCGATATCGAATGATTCGGCGTCGAAAGTCGCCTCGGTTGAGGAGAACACTCCCGTGACGCTGCCGAAAGTAAGTGACGTCAACTCCGCCTGAACGTAGAGACTATCGGCCTGATCAACAGCTACCTGCTGGCTGCCGGAACCGGGTAGATCGGCAGTGACGTTGATATCCACCGACTGCGGAAGACTGCTGCCACCCGGCACCAATTGACTGCCGGCAAGATTGCGTACAATCTGCACCTGTCCCTGAGGCGGCACTGTGGTGTCGATCGACAGGAGTGAACCCTGTGTCACCAGGTCGGGGATAGACACGCTGAGGCTGGCAGCAAGGTTGGTTGCGTTGGATATAGTCAGCGTGAGTTGTCCTGTGGAAAGCGTCGCCGTGTCGACCCTCTCAGCCTCGCTCAATTGGACCTGTTCGGAGAAAGCCAGGTCTATGGCTGGAATCTGCGCCACTGCTGATGATACGGTCAAGCCGCTCGGGATAACCAATTCGGTACTGAGATATCGGGTCGAGACGGAATCAATCGTTCCACCCGGCAAATAGCATTGAGCGTTCACCCGCAACGAGTTCGACAGGCTCTTGCCAGCCAGCGATAGGGTCAGCGAGTCAGTGGCCCCCGCCGGGATTCCGCCGGGGAAAGTGTCGGTAACCAAAGTCGCGGCATTGCCGACATCATAAAGCTCGACAATCGCAGTATCAAGGGCGATACCGAGATTGTTTTCGACAACCACAAGGACGTTTCCGGAAGCGATAGTTGCCTGCGAGAAATTCGTGATTGCCTGCATGCTGTTGATGACGTCAAAACTCAGAGCGCTGACGGTCACCGTGTCATCCGGCAATCCGGTGGCCAACCCGGTGATGGCGCTCAAGGACACAGACACGGGATCAATTGTCGGCGGATCTATCGACACCACGCCGAGAACTTCCGTTACTGAGTATGTCAGATCGTCGGTAGCAAGGACATCAGCGTCCAATCGCACCGTGTCCAGAGCCTCGCTGATGCTGAAGGTGATATTCCCCTGTTGGTCGATCCCAACTCCTTCCTGGTCGATCTTGTTGACCAACTCCTCCATGTCATAGGTGCGATTGACGATCGGCACGGTTAGGCGCGTCGTCCATTCCGGAGACTCCGGCTTCTCGATCGTGCACTGAGCAATCGTCAGAAACACGGCGATAATCGTAATACCCAGAAGCATCCTGGAACCGAATTTGAAAATGAAACGATCCGTCCACGGCGTTTCCATATCGGTTCGCCTTGTATTTCTCTTACGGGTCATATTTCCCCCGATAATTTGGAGTTCCAGCTTCGTTCCATGCCCAATAATGCAAGTGCGGTGCCCACCTGCCGGGCGGTGCTAACTGCGTGTTTGAGTAAGGACTAACGGGACAGTTCGGCTGGCTGCAGACCGAATCAGCCAGTTGCCCAACTCCACAGGAATGGGGAAATCCCCATATTGATTAATAGAAGCCGAAATCGTATATTGGGTCAGTAACTGGAGGAAGAGATATGGGGATGGCGAAATACGACCGTCTGCTGTACATCTTGAATCTGCTGCGAGC
>JAUWMW010000318.1 GCA_030612965.1 bacterium | reverse complement strand
GCCAACGCTGTCGAGTACACGGGGGCGCGACCGGTCTTCGTCGACATTGACCTGGATACCTTCACTATGGATCCATCACTTTTGGAGCAGGCTCTTGCACGACGTCGGTCGGCTCGTTGTGTCGTGCCGGTATCATTGTTCGGGCTGTGTACCGACATGAATGCGATCAACGCGATGGCCGGCGAACATAGCCTGACCGTCATTGAGGACGCCGCCTGTGGGCTGGGGGCGCGTCGTGACGATCATCATGCCGGCACCGAGGCCCTGGCCGGCTGTTTCAGTTTTCATCCGCGTAAGGCAATCACTACCGGCGAGGGCGGCATGGTCATCACCGACAACGCACAATTGTCCGAGAAGCTACGAACGATGCGTGACCACGGCGCTTCGCAAACCGATCTTGAGCGACACCTCAACGAAGGCGGCTCGCTGCTGCCCAACTACGACGTGCTCGGCTACAACTATCGCATGACCGATATTCAGGGCGCCCTGGGCGTCGTTCAGATGGGTAAGGCACAGATGGTTCTTGACCAGCGAAGAGAGGCCGCCGTTCGGTATAATCATCTGCTCAAGGATGCATCTTTCCTGCGGTTGCCGCAAACACCTGAAGGGATGGTCCACGCCTACCAATCGTATGTCTGTTTGTTCGGCGCCGATCAGATCGACTTTGGTGTCGCGGAAGCTCCGGATTGGGAACTTATTGCTCGTCTGAACCGTGACCGGAATCGAATGATGGCCCGACTCGAAGCCGAGGGCATTTCGGTGCGTCAGGGGACGCACGCTGTGCACACGTTGGGATACTACCGCAACAAGTACGAATTGGCGGACCATGACTATCCCAGGTCGTACATAGCCGACCGTTTGTCGATTACCTTGCCGCTCTTCAGCGGTATTACTGATGACGAACAACAGCGCGTCGTGGACAGTATGGTAGGATTTCATCGTTCAAACGCCTGACTATTGCACGGACACCAAAGTAGAAAAGCCGGATGACTATTGCCGTCCGGCTGTGTTGCGTATTCTGTGAGTCACGCTTTGCTGCTACGCCGTGTCACCTCCCATCGGAGCCGGTGTCGGGCTCGGTTGGGTTTTCGCAGCGCCGCCATTGTCCTTGACACCCTCAACCATTGCCGCCAGCGATGAGATGATCCCGCTGGCTTCAATCGGCATAAAGATTTTGCTGGCTTCACCCTCGGCCAGTTTCGGCAGCATCTCGAGATACTTGAGCGTGATGAGTTTCTCATCGGGTTTGCCGGCATGGATGGCATTGAAGACGTTCAGGATAGCCTGGGCTTCACCTTTGGCGACGGTCTCCTGACGGTACATCTCGGCGTCGGCCCTTTTCTTAACCGCCTCGGCCTGACCCTCGGCCTCAAGGATCTTCGCCTGCTTGTATCCCTCGGCCTTGGTGATGTCCGCCTGTTTGACCGCCTCGGCGTCGAGGATGGCAGCACGCTTGTCACGCTCGGCCTTCATCTGCCGGCTCATGGCGTCGGTGATGTCGCGCGGCGGATCGATCCGCTGCATCTCGACGCGGTTGACACGCACGCCCCACTTGTCGGTCGCCTCGTCGAGAACGTCGCGGAGCTGAGCGTTGACAGTATCACGGGAAGAGAGGCAAGCGTCCAGATCCAGCTCGCCGATGACGTTACGCAGGTTGGTCTGGGCCAGCTTGGTTGCGGCTATGATGTAGTTGGCGATCTCGTAACGCGACCGCACCGGGTCGGTCACCTGGGCGTAGATGATGGCATCAACCTCGACGTTGACGTTGTCACGGGTGATCACCATCTGCGGAGGTACATCCAGCACTACCTCGCGCATGTCGACCTTGATGACCGTATCGAAAAACGGCACGATCATATTCAGACCGGGATCGAGTATTCGCTGGTATTTGCCTAACCGCTCTATCATACCCCGTTCAAAGGGGCGAATAATCCGAATCGACATCGACACCAGGATAAAGGCGAACAACGCCAGCACCCCCAGGGCTATCATAATTGCCGGGTTCATGTCTTACTCCTTTCCTTCGGTCAGTTTCTCCACGTGTACTTTGGTACCGGAGACGCTGACGATTCTTACCTTCTCATTTTCCGCAACCGACTCATCGGCGCGAGCCATCCAGATTTCGCCCTCGATCTTGACCTGACCGCCCAGGTCCGGATCAATGGCTTTCGTTACCAGCGCCACCTTGTCGATCAGGGCGTCGATATTGGACTTCTGTGGCGACTCTTTGGTGATTTTCCTGGCCAGCGTTCTGGTTAACGGCAGCAGACCGACGGTCAGGACGATGAAAATACCGACCTGCCAATAATAACTCTCAGGGTAAAAGTAACTGTACACGCCGGCTGCTATTGAACCCACCACAAAGCAGGCAAAGACAAAAGT